>MWBF01000582.1 GCA_002068935.1 Chloroflexi bacterium ADurb.Bin325 | reverse complement strand
GGCAGGTGAACAGCGCGCGGGGCAGATGGAAGCGCTGCGTGACGAGGATCGCCTCCTGCACGCCGAAGATTGCCCGTGCGCGGTAGCAGGTGTCGTAGGTGCGCCGGCCCGCATAATCGCGCACCACGTCCTCGGCCGACATCCCCGCGGCCAGCGCATAATCGTACATGCGGCCCGGCTCGTCGTGATCCACGAAGCGGTTGTCGCCGCTCACCAGCAGCTTGCGCACCTTGCCCGCGCGGTAGAGCGCGATGGCCGCGTCCATGCGGTCGGCCAGCATGGGCGAGAGGCCGCCGTCGGGCCGGATGCCCGCGCCGAACACGATGGCGACGGGCCGAGGCCGCACGGCCGTGATGTCCACCTGCACCAGACGGCCGTACCGCCACTGCACCCAGCCCCAGATGCTCAGCGCGCCCGCGCCGGCGAGCAGCAGCGCGCCCACGAAAAACAGGAGAACCCGCTTCATGCCCTTCACGCTTCCGATCGACGATGCCGTTGCCTGTCCGGCTGTTTGACAGCCCCGATATTACCACACTGTCGCCGAAGAGCCGCCATCCCGCGTCCGGCCGTCAATGGCTGCGAGAACGGGTGGGCGGATGCACGGTCGCGGCGCTGCATGGTTGCGCCGGAGGAGGGATTTGTCGCCTGCCGCGCCCGGGGAGTATACTCGTCCGCAGGAGTCATCGATGCCGTTCGAACAACACCGCGACAGCTACACCATCACCACCGACAAGGCCCGGCTGGACGTGGATGTCATCCACGACTATCTCAGCCGCGCCTCTTATTGGGCGCAGGGCCGCTCGCGCGAGACCGTGCAGCGCACGATCGCGGGCTCGCTCTGTTTCGGCGTGTACGACGGCGACCGGCAGGTGGGGTTTGCCCGCGTCGTGACGGACGGCGTGACGTTTGGCTGGCTGTGCGATGTGTTCGTCCTGCCGTCGCACCGCGGCCGCGGCCTGGGCAAGTGGCTGGTCGAGTGCGTGACCGCGCACCCGGATCTGCAGGAGCTGAAG
>MWBF01000581.1 GCA_002068935.1 Chloroflexi bacterium ADurb.Bin325 | reverse complement strand
GCACATTGCGGGCAGCGAGGCCGACTTCGTGGCATTGATGAACGCGGAGGCGGCGCGGATGGGCCTGTCCGCCACGCATTTCGTCAACGCGCACGGCCTGGATGCGGCGGGCATGACCAGCAGCGCGGCGGATCTGCTCGTCATGGCGCGCGCCGCGCTGGAATATCCCGTGTTTGCCGAGATCGTCGCCACGCGGAGCCAACAGATAGCGGGACACGACCTGACCAACACGAACGAGCTGCTCGGCGTCTATCCGGGCGCGGACGGCGTCAAGACCGGCACGACCGACGAGGCCGGGGAGTGCCTGGTCGCATCGGTCAGCCGGGGCGGCCACCGCATCATCGCCGTGGTCCTCGGCAGCGCCGACCGCTATGCGGATGCCCGCGCGCTCCTGGACTTTGCGGAGGCGGGCTGGCGCTGGGACAGCGTCGCGCTGCCGGACAATGCGCTGGCCTGGGCCGAAGGGGACGCGGGCCACCTGTACCGCTTGCGCGCGGCCGCGTCTTCTGCTATCTTTCTGCCCGTCTGGCAGTGGCCGCTGCTCCAGCCGATCCGCCGGCTGGACGCCGCCGCGCCGCTGACGGGCGCGTCGCCGGTGGGCGCGCTGGAATGGGCGCTGGCCGGCCAGATCGTCGCGACCGTGCCGCTGGGGATCCTGGACGGGCCGTAAGTGGGGTGATATGCCGGAAGAACGCTTGCAAAAGGTGCTGGCCCGGGCCGGGCTGGGCTCGCGCAGGAGCTGCGAGGAGCTGATCCTGGCCGGTCGTGTGACCGTGGACGGCCGCGTGGTCACGGAGCTGGGGACGCGCGTCGACCTGGAGGCGGCCAGGATCGCGGTGGACGGCAAGCCCCTCGGCGCGGAGCCGCTGCGCTACGTCATGCTGCACAAGCCGGCCGGCTATCTCTCCGGCCCGGATCCGCGCGCGGGGTATCCCTCCTGGCAGGAGCTGGTGAAGACGCCGGAGCGGCTGTACGCCGTGGGCCGGCTGGATCAGGATAGCGAGGGGCTGCTGCTGCT
>MWBF01000580.1 GCA_002068935.1 Chloroflexi bacterium ADurb.Bin325 | reverse complement strand
TTCCTCCATCGGTTGAGATTATGCCACACATTGGTCATAATCGCCCAACTGTTAGGAACGCAAGTTAAGAACACAGGTCAAAATCCTGTCAATCCTGTGAATCCTGTCCATATATCAGCGGCATCAGCGTGCTATTATCGGTAGCCGCATCTCCCACTGGCGGATCGTCACCGTGAACCGCAGCGCGGCCAGCGCGCGCGACAGGTCATCGTCCGCGGGCACGTTGATCATGGTGAACGCGCGGCCGCGGAAGCGGTGCGCCAGCGCCTGCAAGAGCGTGCGGCCCGCCTTGACCGGCCCGAAGTCGGGGTTGAGGCCGATGTCGAGGATCGAGATCGCGTCGGGCCGCTCCCCCACCACGCAATAGCCCGCCAGGGCGTCCTCCATCCACAGCTCGTACGCGCTCGACCGGGCCGCCAGATGGCGCAGCGTGGGCTCCTCCCGCTGCCAGGAGGGCGGCTGGCCGTGCCAGGCCGCGAAGTGCGCCAGCGCCCGCTCCACCGGCGCGGGCTGCAACAGCTCCCGGGGGATCGGCAGCAGGTCGCCGTCCGCGGGATAGCGCCAGGTCAGCAGCTCGCGCGCTGCGCTGAAGCCCAGCTCCCGGTAGAGCGCGGCCGCGGGCGCGTTCTCCTCGATGACCTCCAGCCACACCTCGTCCAGGCCGAGCTGGGCCGCGTTCTCCAGCAGGCGCCGTAGCATGGCCCGCGCCGCGCCGCGCCGACGCCAGGCCGGGATCACGCCGACCGCGCTGATCCATCCGCGCGGGCCGCGCAGCGACAGCAGCGCCATGCCGATCGGCTCGCGGCCCGCGTGCGCGACGACCGACCGGCGGGCATCCACGTCGTAGATCTGATCCATCGCCTCCATCTGCTGGGCATTGACCCAGAGGGGGACGAAGTAGTCGGCGTACGCGGCGCTGAGCACGGCCGCGCGCTGGGCAAAGGTGAAGCGATCGGCGGGGGAAAGCTCGAATGTGCGCATGGCGGCAAGCATAGCACCAGTCCGAGCGGGCGTCAACGCGGG
>MWBF01000579.1 GCA_002068935.1 Chloroflexi bacterium ADurb.Bin325 | reverse complement strand
GCCGCCGTCTGTCCACGGGAGCTGCACCGCCCACTGCATCTGATCGCGGATGCCGTCGAGGAAATCCTGGATCTTGCTCGCGGCCGCTGCCGCCTCGAGCCGCAGGCGCTGATCGATCATCGCCCGGTCGTCGCGATAGCCGAACCAGGCCTCGCTCGCGCCGTTCACGAGCAACGGGATCACGACCGCGGCGAACAGCGCGAAGAAGTATTTGCGGAAGAGCGGACGGCGCACGCGCGCGCCATCCGCGGTAGGGGCGGCCGAGGCTGTGGCGACGTCGCGTGCGTCGTACGGGCTCACTCGATCACCTCGTGGCGCGCGCTGCCCGCGCGCCAGCCCCACGGCCCATTTCCGGCCAATGAAATTGGTCTTCTGAAAATTCTACGCCCTAAAACCGGGCCGTGCCACGCTCTTCATGCGTAAGCCGCGTCACGCTTCCCAGTTCTTACGCCGCGCGCCCGCGGCCGCTCTCGGCTCACAGGAGTCCGGCCAATGCCGCCGCCGTGTCCTTGCCCGCGACCACCGGCACGATCTCGAACGCGGCGAGATCGCTCCATTCGGCCACCCAGCGCTGCAGCAGCGTGACGTCGTCGCTTTCCATGAGCTGAAAGCAGCGGCCGAGATCGGCCGAAACGTAGCTGCTCACGAATTTCAGACCCTCGGGCATCATGCGGCCCTTGTCGCGAAAACGTCGATAGACGGCTTTGGCGTCCTGGTTGCGGAAGGTCTCGACCACCATGAACAGCATCACGCCTCCTCGGCCTTCTTCCGGCCGATCTTGGGCTCGGTGCCGCTCAGGAGGCGGCGGATGTTGCCGGCATGGCGAATCCACACCAATACGGCGATCGCCAGCGCCAGCTTCGCCACCTGCGCGTAAACGACGGCGCTGCCCCAGAGCGGCCAGAGCAAGCGGTCCGCGGCCCACGCGTAGAGCGGCGCCAGCGCGATCGCGGCGAGCGCGCTGGCGCCGCTCTACGCGTGGGCCGCGGACCGCTTGCTCTGGCCGCTCTGGGGCAGCGCCGTCGTTT
>MWBF01000578.1 GCA_002068935.1 Chloroflexi bacterium ADurb.Bin325 | reverse complement strand
CCCCGCCGGCTGCTTCTACGGCGCGCAGACCCTGGCCCAGCTCTTGAGCGTCGAGGGCGATCAGGTGCGCTATCCGGCGGTCGAGATCAGCGACTGGCCCGACTTCCAGCAGCGCGGCCTGTACATCGAAGACTTCTGGGGCAGCGACTTGATGACCGTCGAGGATTACCGCGACCTGATCGGGCGCTGCGCCGGCCTCAAGCTGAACACGCTCATCATCGGCCTTTTCGGCGGCTGGGAGATCAAGCACGACGGCAAGATCACGCAATTCCTGATGATCCCGCTGCGCCGACATCCCGAATTGCAGACGCCGCAGGTCGTGCGCTACTTCGAGCCGGCGACGCGCCAGTGGCGCGAGTTGCGCTACTTGCCGCGCATGGCCGAAGAGGACTATTTGAACGAGGTGATCCGGCTGGCGGCCGCGCAGCATATCCGCGTCGCGCCGCTGTGGGGCGGGCCGGCCCATGTGACCCTGCTCCCGAAGCTCTATCCGGCCGTCTCAGCGGTGGATGCCGCCGGCCGGCCCGCTGGCTACGGCTATTGCATGTCACAGCCGGCCACCTGGGCGCTGCTCACCGACATCCTGGATGAAATCGTCGAGCGCTACCTGCGCCCCAACGGGCTGGATATGCTGCAACTGGCCTGCGACGAGATCTACCCCATCCGCAGCGTCTACGAAGACGACCCGCTGGCCGAGGTCGATCCCTGGTGCCACTGTCCCGAATGTTCCCGGTTGGGACAGGCCGGCCAACTGACGCGCTACGTCACGCAACTGGCCGGCTTCCTCAAGTCGCGCGGCGTCAAGACCATGATCTGGCAGGACACCTTCGAGCGCCTCGACGCCATGTCCGTCCTGTGGGACGGGCTGCGGGCCGCCGGCCTGCAGGACGACATCACCATGGGCTGGTGGTGCTACAAAGAGCCGCTGCCCGACTTCGGCAAGCGCCTGCCGATCCCCAACTGGACGCAGCCCTCAGTAGGGACGCTGGCGAGCATCTTCTATCAGGACCTGAGCCGCAACATCTACGGCATGTTGCGGCGTG
>MWBF01000577.1 GCA_002068935.1 Chloroflexi bacterium ADurb.Bin325 | reverse complement strand
CCGCCGATCTGCGCCTGCTGATCCCCCTGACGGCGCCCGCGGCCGCAACGTTCGAGGCGCTTCGATTCGCCGACCTGCTGGCCTTGGGGCCGCCGGCCGAATACCGCCTCTCAGCCGCCAGCCTGGAGCGCGGGATCAGCCACGGCTACGAGTTCTCCGATATCCGCTTCCTGCTAGCCCACGGCGCGGAACAACCCCTTCCCGGTCCAGTCGCGGCACAACTGGCTCGCTGGCAGGAGGAGTTGACGCTGATTCGGTGCGAGCCCGGCTATCGCCTGCGCCCGGCAGCCCCGACCGCGTTACCCGCGCTGCGCGGCCGCGCGCCGTTCCGCGCAGCCGCTGAACTAAACGCGTCGGGCAGCGCAGCCTTCGTCGGCCGGATGGATGCGGCCGCGCTTTTTCGTTATTTGCGCCGCGCCGGTTACGTGTTGCAGCCGGTGGAACCGGAGCACGATAGCGCAGTTGAGCCACCTGCACTGCCGCCGTTCCTCCATCGCCGGCTGCCGCTGATCCCGCTGGCCACGTTGGTGGGCCTCTACGGCCGCCTGCGCGCCAGCGTGTCCGGCCTGGCAGATCTGCGTCTGGCCGACCTGGAACAGACGCTATTGGCCGCGTTGCCGCCGCCGGACCGCGCCGCGGTTGGGAAATTACGATTTGCACAGCCCGAATTCGTGGTGTATACTCCTCACCTGATAGCACCCAACAATGCTTGAATCGACCCGAAGCTCTCGTTCTCACTGAACTCGATGATGCCCAACCGCCGCGGCCGAGAGTCCCCGGCGCGCCCCTGACCCCAGACCAACGGCGCGTCGCCGCGGCGCCGGCTTCCCTCAGGCTGACCGCGTCGGTCCGGCGGACGCTTCATTAGATCGAGGAGGGTCATGGTGGATGCGGATGTACCCCATCGCTGGTGGATGGCTCAGGCCGCCGGGCTGGCGGCGGATGGGTTGCGCCGCATCACAGTCGGGTCCCGGGCCGAAAGACGGCCCGCCCCCCGCGCGTCGACCGCTCGACGGGTTGCCCGGCGTACCGGCCCGTTCATGCCGAAGAAGAC
>MWBF01000576.1 GCA_002068935.1 Chloroflexi bacterium ADurb.Bin325 | reverse complement strand
CCTTGACCACGGTGCGCCCATGGTACTGCTTGACCAGTTCGGAGGCCTCCAGGTCCGGCCGCGCCGTCTGCGGGCGCGGCGCGGCGGCTTCGTTTTCCAGCCTGGTCAACGTCACGGCAGCAACCGCCCCCCGTCGCCCTGGACCGTCTGCGGCTGGAGCACCATGCGCGCGGGCCGGCACTCCATGCGCTGGTCGTCCACCCAGATGACGATCTCCTTGCCCCAGATCTGGTCCTTGGCCCGCTGCAGGACGGCGTCGCCGGTCATTACGATCTTGCCGTCGGCGCGTGTGTAGACGGCCTGCGCGCACCGCGCGCTGCGTCCTTCGCTGACCAGGATGACATTGCCGAGCGCGCGCACCTGGCGCACGTCGTTGGTGCCCTCCAGGAAGACCAGCACGCGGTCGGCCGTCATGGTGAACTGCGGGTCCTGCACCTTGACGTTCTCCTCGAAAAGCACCACCGCCTCCTGGTAGTCGTACTCCAGGCGGTTGGAGGTGATGACCGTCTCGCCCTTGGGTCTGGCCTTGGCGGGGGGCGCGGCGGCCGCGCGGCCGACCGTCGCGGCGCCGAGCGCCAGCAGCAGCACAACTGTCGAACGTTTCATTTGAACAGACCTCCGATGCCCTTGATGAACCTGTCGGCGCGCACCTCGGCCTGCGACAGGATTTTGGCGCTGCGCGCCTGCATGTGCCAAACCATGTCGACGCCCGCGATGTGCAGACCGAGCCGTTCGATGCGCACCTTGCCCGCGCAGTAGCCGGCCGCGGCCACCCGGTCGTATATGCAGTTCTCGGCCAGAAACACGCCCTCCAGACGTCCCCGCTCGTCGTACATCTCGATGACCACGTCATGCGCGCGGATGTAGCCCTGCGTCGGCACCAGGGCGCGCGCCGCCTTCAACTGCACCCGCGGACGGCCGTTGGCATGGTGGTCGAGCGGCATGGCCAGGTTCTCGACCGGCATGGCCTTGGGGTCGGCCGCCTGGCTCCAGGCCGCCATCAGCGCCGCCGTGGTCTGGACCTGCGCGGCGTCGTTGGTCGCGGCCGCGGCGTCCT
>MWBF01000575.1 GCA_002068935.1 Chloroflexi bacterium ADurb.Bin325 | reverse complement strand
CCGCGCCGCCGGCATCCTCCAGCACCACGGCCGTGCCCATGCGGAGGTCGGACCGGGCGCGCGCGAGCATCTCCAGCGGAACCGGCCCCAGGCCCATGCCTCTCCCCCCGGGCGACACACGCGGCCGCCATCTTCTGAAACATATCCGCGCTCCGGGACACACTGACGTGAGCGCACCCACACACCTATTGCGCGGCGCCGGCAAAACCAACAGCCCGTAACGAAAAGGAGAGGCGAGCCCATGGGAAACGTGAAGAAAATCCTGATGGTCGACGACGACCCGGACCTGCGCGAGGCGCTGGCCGACCAGCTCGTGCTGACCGAGGAGTTCGACGTCTTCGAAGCGGGCGACGGCGCGGCCGGCCTCGCCCGGGCGAGGGACGAGCTCTATGACCTCGTGCTGCTCGACGTCGGCCTGCCCGACATGGACGGCCGCGACCTCTGCCGGCTGATGCGCAAGCAGGGCGTCAAGTGCCCGATCATCATGCTGACCGGGCACGCCAGCGACAGCGACCAGATCCACGGCCTCGACGCCGGAGCGAACGACTACATCGCCAAGCCCTTCAAGCTGCCGGTGCTTCTGGCGCGCATCCGGGCGCAGCTGCGCCAGCACGAGCAGTCGGAGGACGCGGTGTTCGGCGTCGGCCCCTACAGCTTCCGCCCGGCCTCGAAGCTGCTGCTCGACGAGGCGGACCGCAAGATCCGCCTGACCGAGAAGGAAACCAACATCCTGAAGTACCTCTACCGGGCGGGCGCCAGCGTCGTGCCGCGCGACGTGCTCCTGCACGAGGTCTGGGGCTACAACGCGGGCGTCACGACGCACACGCTGGAGACGCACATCTACCGCCTGCGCCAGAAGGTCGAGCCCGATCCGGCGAATGCCCGCCTGCTGTTGACGGAAAGCGGCGGGTATCGGCTGCAGGCCTAGCCGTCTTCCCGCGGCGTAAGGTCGAGCCGGTTGCATCCGGCGCAAAGTGAGCGACAATCACCTCCACAAAAGCGGGACACACCGCTGATCGGGAGGAGAACGATGACGCTGCGCTATGCGGATCTTGCGGCCATTCTTGCTATTGCGAT
>MWBF01000574.1 GCA_002068935.1 Chloroflexi bacterium ADurb.Bin325 | reverse complement strand
CCTCAGGCGCGAGCCTTCACCGCCCGCCATCACAACGGCTTTCATAGACACATCCTCGATAAGGCAGATGACATCGACAGAACGATCGACGGCGGCATTATACCGCAACCATCATCTACATCACAACGCGACGCGCATTCCTTTTCGCGCGCGGCCCGCTATGCTATACTATGCATCTATGGATCAGAGGACGCTACGCATACTCGAGTTCGACAAGATTCGGGATCGGCTGGCCGATCAGACCTCGTTTTCGCTCGGCCGCGAGCGCGCGCTCGCCCTGCAGCCGACCGACGACCTCCGCGAGGCGCTGGCCTGGCAGGCCGAGACGCGCGAGGCGCGCCGCCTGCTGGACGAGAAGAGCGACCTGCATCTGGGCGGCGTCCACGACCTGCGGCCGCTGGCGGAGCAGGCCATGCGCGGCAGCACGCTGCTGCCGACGGATCTGCTGAACATCCGCAGCACGCTGGCGCGCGCGCGGACGATCCAGCGGCTCCTGGCGCGGCTCAACGAGCAGTTCCCGCAGATCGCCGACATCGCCGCGCGCATCGCGGCGCCCGGCGACCTGATCGACGAGATCATGCGCTGCATCGACGACCGCGGGGAGGTCATGGACTCGGCCAGCGATGCGCTGATGCGCATCCGCCGCGAGATGCGCGAGGCGCACGCCCGGCTGATGGAACGGCTCCAGCGCATCGTCACGGCCTCGACCAACGCGCAGTTCCTGCAAGAGGCGATCGTCACACAGCGCCAGGGACGTTATGTCATCCCACTGCGGGCCGAGTTCAAGGGCCGCATCCCCGGCCTGGTCCACGACCAGTCCGGCAGCGGCGCGACCCTCTTCATCGAGCCGCTGGCCGTGGTGGATCTGAACAACCGCTGGCGCGAGGCGCAGTTCGCCGAGGAGGAGGAGGTCCACCGCATCCTCGCCGCGCTGACCGGCCTGGTCGCGGCCGACGCCGGCCCGATCGTGCGCACCGTCGAGACGCTGGGCGACCTCGACCTGGTCTTCGCCAAGGCGCGCTATGCCAACGTCATCCGCGGCACGGAGCCGGAGCTGCTCCCCTTCAAGGCCCCGCCGCGGCCG
>MWBF01000573.1 GCA_002068935.1 Chloroflexi bacterium ADurb.Bin325 | reverse complement strand
GGCCGTCGAGCCGGAGCCTCAACAGGCCGCGTCGGCCCCCCCGGTCGAGGCCCCGGCGGCCTCTCCGGCCGAGGCCGAGCCGGCCGCGGCGGAGGCTGTCCAGCCGGAGGAGCCGCCCGCGACGCCCACGCGCTCGTTCCGTTCGCCCTACGCATCGGCCACCTGGGATGCGCCGGCGTCGGCCGCGCCCGTGCGGCCGTCCGCGACGCCCCTGCAGCCGACGCCGGTCGAGCCGCCGGCTGGCGAGCCGTCCCCGGCTGCGCTGGCCGCCGCGGCCGAGTTTGTGGGTGAGGAGGAGGACGCCCCGCGGCGTAGCCCCTGGTGGCTGCTCATCGCGCTGGTCGTCATCCCGCTGCTGATCGCCGGCATCGTGCTGGCGATGTTGTATGGCCGCAGCAACGCGATCGACGCCCAGATCCAGGAGAAGCTGGACGGCGCAACCAACATCATCACGCAGGCCGAGGCGATGACCGACGAGGCGGCCGCGATCCAGCACCTCGCCGGCGCGCGCGACTTTCTGGATCAGGTGACCAAACTGCGGCCGAGCGATGCGCGGCTGGAGCCGGTCAAGACGCGCTACATCGATCTGCTCAACAAGCTGGAGCACGTGACGCCGCTCTACGGCGTCGTGCCGCTGTGGGAGTTCCAGGAGAGCGCGCGCCAGCTCGACCGGGTTTTGGTGAGCGGCGACGCGGTGTTCGCCCTGGATCACGGGCCCATGCGCGTCTACCGCTTCACCCGCTCCTCTCTCGGCGACAGCGTGATCCCGGCGGACAAGCCCCTCATCAGCAAGGGCGAGCAGGTGGGCGATCTGACGGTCGGCGACCTCGTGGATATGGCCTGGGTTGAGTCGGCCGGCACGGGCCAGCGCAGCAAGCTGGTGGTGCTGGACAACGCCGGCGGGCTGGTCGGCTACGATGTCACCTGGGGGGCCGAGCGCCTCGCGCTGCCCGGCCGCGACCGCTGGGGCGAGCCGCGCTTCACGCTGGGCTACGGCGGCAACCTGTACGTGGTGGATGTCGGCGCCAATCAGATCTGGCGCTATCGCCCCGCGGCGGAAGGGTTCAACGCGCCGGAGCCTTATT
>MWBF01000572.1 GCA_002068935.1 Chloroflexi bacterium ADurb.Bin325 | reverse complement strand
GGGCGCGGGTGCGGCCGGCGCGCCGCACGCGGCAAGCGTGGCTACGCCAGCCGTGGCCGCGGACACGCGGATGAAATCTCGGCGGTTGATCTTCTTTGTCACCGTATCCTCCTTTGGGGGTGCAGAGAATGGGAGCTTGAATTCAACAGGTAGACGCGAACAAAGCACGGAAACGATTTTCGATCAAAGCTCTGACGCAGGCGGACCTCCTTCCTGGATTGTCGTAAGACCGATTCGCGGAACGATTTGGCGCTCGAAACAGTTCGGCGCAGAAGTTTTGCAGGGCAGCAGTGAGCCGCTCCGGAAAGAGGGATCGGGGACACAGTTGCCCCAAAGGCTACTGTAAGTTATACTCCAATCCTTCCATGATGGGAATGCTTTTTCGGACATCGAGCGGACGCGAGGGGGACATGGATCCGGAAGCCGTACAGGCCTGGTTTATCGCAGCCCTGCGCAGGGTGTTGCAGAATCTGTATGATCCGCACGAGCTGCGGGCCAGCCCATTGGTGCAGGTGTTCGACCTGCCGGGCGACGCCGCGTCCGGCCTGCGCCGCCTGATCTTCGATGCAATCCAGACGTTGCAGCCCGGCGGCGATGTGCCGCCCCATGCGCAGGCCTGGCGCATCTATCAGATTATCACCTACCGCTATCTGGAGCAGTCTTCGCAGGCGGTCGTGGCGAGCAACCTCGGCCTGAGCGTCCGCCAGCTCCGCCGGCAGGAGCGCGTGGCCGAGCGCGTGCTGGCCGACATCCTCTGGAATACGCATGACCTGGCGCTGCGCGCGGCGCAGGTGGCCGCCGAAGCGCTCGGCGTCGAGCCCTCATACTCGGAGGCGGATGAGCCGGCCCAGGCGCGCGAGTCGGAGCTGGCCTGGCTGCAGCGCTCGCTGCCCAGCGAGACCGTCCACCCGCGCGCGGTCATCGCCCATGCGCTGCACACCATCGCGCCCCTGGCGCGCCGGCTCGATGTCGCGATCTCCGCGGACGTGCAGGCAGATCTGCCGCCGGTCGTCGGCCAGGAGTCGCTGGTGCGCCAGGCCTTGTTGGGCCTGTTGACCGCGGCCGCGCACGCCGCGGCGGGCGGCCGGG
>MWBF01000571.1 GCA_002068935.1 Chloroflexi bacterium ADurb.Bin325 | reverse complement strand
AGTTCACCGTCCGGTTCGCCAGCCAGGATCAGGATGTGGTCATTACGTTGCACGACCGCGGCCGGCCGTTTGCGCCCGGCGAGATCGCGCGGCCCGATCTGACCCTGCCGCTGGAACAGCGGCCCATCGGCGGCCTGGGGCTGCACATCATCTATCAGTTGATGGACGAGGTCCGCTTCACCTTTGCGGAGGACGGCAATACGCTCGTCATGGTGAAGCGGAACGCCATCCGCGGCCAGGAGGGGAATGGCTGACAGGCTCGGGATGCAGCCTTCCCCGTCACGACGGCCGCGCGGCCGCCGGCTGGCGCGCCATGACGCCGAGCTCGCCACGCTGGCCGAGATCGGCCGCGCCATCGTCCAGGCGCAGTTGGACGAAGATGCGCTCTGCGAGTTCATCTATCAGCATGCCGGGCGGATCGTCCCCGTCGACAACTTCCAGTTGGGTCTGTTCGAGGGGGAGCGCTACATCATCAAGGTGTGGGTCCGCGATGGCCAGCGCCAGCCCCCCGCAGATTTTCCGCTGACGGTCGGCCAGGGCATCATCGGTTGGCTGGCCGCGACGGGCCAACCGCTGCTCGTCGATGACTTCCTCGCGGAGATGGACAGCCTGCCGGCCCGGCCGACGTACATCAGCCAGGACCCCCCGCGCTCCGCGGTGTTTCTGCCCCTGGTCGTCGGCGCGGCGGTCATCGGCGCCCTCTCCATCCAAAGCCCCGCGCCGCACGCCTTCGACGAGGATCACCTGCGCCTGCTCGGCATCCTGGCAAACCAGTCGGCCGCGGCGCTGAACACGGCGCGGCTCTACCGGCATGACCAGCGCCGCCTCAACGACCTGATGACCATCTCCGAGGTGGGTCGCAAGCTGACCAGCATCCTCGACCTGGACCTGCTGTTGACGCAGGTCGTCGAGCTGATCCAGTCGCGCTTCGGCTATTACCACGCGCAGATCTTCCTGGTCGAGGCCGGCAGCGAGCGGGCGCTCTTCAAGGCGTCCAGCGGCAACCAGGTCGGGTCGAGCCAGCTCGCCCAGAAGTGGCTGCGCGAGGGCCGCTCCATGCACATCGGCCGTGAGGGCATCATCGGCTGGG
>MWBF01000570.1 GCA_002068935.1 Chloroflexi bacterium ADurb.Bin325 | reverse complement strand
GTTCCTGGTCGAGCAGCACGGTCACGAGGCCCCGCTCGCCCAGCGAGCCGTCCTGCGTCGCGACCCGCACGGCCCAGCCCAGCCGCTCGAACGCCTCGACGGCGAGCACGTCTCCCGCGCTGCGCCCGCCGATGAGCACGGTCCCTTTGCGGCTCAGCCGGCTCGCGAGGAAACGGAGCGGCGCGACGCCGTAGCCGCCCGCCACCAGCACCGGCGCGCCCTCGGGCTCGAGCGGGAACCCGTTGCCGAGCGGCCCGATGACCTGCACGCTGTCGCCGGGAGAGAGCCGGCAGAGCTGCTCCGTGCCGCGGCCCACCGTTTTGTAGAGGATCTCCAGCGCGCCGTCCAGCGCGCCGTAAATGCTGAACGGGCGGCGCAGCGAGACCTGCTCCAGCCCCGACACCCGGACATGCACGAACTGGCCGGGCCGCGCCTGGCGCGCCAGCGCGGGCGCCTCCAGCTCCAGCGCCCAATACCCGGACGTCAACGGCGTCTGCCGAATCACTCTGCTGGACACATCCATCATATCCGTTCCGCTCCGTATCACTGTTGGGGTGAGTTACCGGCCGCCGGCGCGACCACCTCCCGCAAAGTCGGGGGGACAGGCGGGCCCTGCGGCGAAATCTCGTTCTGGGCCTCGATGAAGTCGGCCCGCGCATGCACGCGTTTGATCTCCGCGTTCACGATGGCCGCCGTCTCCATCTGGCCTTCCACGGTCAGCTTCTTCTGCAGCTCCTGCAGCTTCTTGACATACTTCTCGGTCGTGTTGACCACATTCTCGGCGCGGCCGCGCTTGTGCTCCTCGCGCAGCTGCAGAAACTTCTTCTGGAGGTCGGCGAGCTCGGCCGGCTGCATCACGACGTTGCGCTGCATGATCGCGCGGTCAGCCTCGAAGCGGCCGGTCTCGTCCTTGACGCTCTCCCACCCGCCGTAGTCGCCGGCCCGCTGAAACTTGTCCATCAGCTCCGCGAGCCCGGCCAGATACTTCTCCGGCCATTCGGCGATCTTCTGCGCGGCCGCCCGCTCCACCTCCATCAGTTCAGCCTCGAACACGCCGCGCATCTTGGCCACCTCCTGCACGCGGTTCTCCGCGGTGGCGGACAGCA
>MWBF01000569.1 GCA_002068935.1 Chloroflexi bacterium ADurb.Bin325 | reverse complement strand
CCGGCCCGGCGTCGCGCGGCGGCTGGCCGACGTGCTCGGCTTCACCGGCGCGCCGCGGCTGATGAACGGCCGGATCGACGAGCGCATCCTGGAATGGGCCGGGACCGACTTCCGCTCGGTCGGCGCGATCGTGGATCTGCCCAGCCCGCTCACGCGGCGCGCGGCCGAGCCGGGCGGCCCGACCGTGGACTGTTGGGGCGTGCGCCGCGAGCGGGTCGACGGCGAGTACCAGATCACCGATTACCCGCTCAAGGGCGCGACGGCGGAGGATCTGGCCCGCTTCCCGTGGCCGGAGCCGCGCGTGGACGAGGCGCTGCTCGCGGGCTGGCAGGCGGATGCGCAGCGGCTGGCCGCGGAGGGCCGCTACGTGGTCGTGGCCGAGCACCCGGTCTTCGGCGTCCTGGAGCTGGGCTGCTGGATGTGCGGCTACGACGACTTCCTGATCCGGCTGGCCGCGGACCCCGACTTCGTCTGCGCGTTCTTCGACCGGGTGTATGCGATCCAGCTCGCGGTCATCGAGCAGTATTATGCGGCCCTGGGCCGGTACATCGACCTGACGACGAGCGGCGACGACTTCGGCATGCAGCGCGGGCCGCTGCTGTCCCCGCGCGCGTTCCGCCGCTTCGTCGCGCCCTACTTCGCCGCGCGCATCGCGCGCACAAAGGAGCTGGCCGGCTGCTACTTCTGGCATCATAGCTGCGGTTCGGTGACTGACCTGCTCGATGATATCATTGCGTGCGGCGTGGACATCCTCAACCCGGTCCAGACCTCTGCCGCGAAGATGGATCCCGCGGGCCTGAAGGCGCGCTTCGGGGATCGCATCGTCTTCTGGGGCGGGGTGGATGTCCAGCAGTTCCTGCCGCGGGCCACGCCCGATGCGGTGCGGCAGGAGGTCATCCGGCTCGCGGGCATCCTGGGCGCGGGCGGCGGCTACGTCATGGCCCCCGCGCACGAGATCCAGGAGGACGTGCCGGTCGAGAACCTCATCGCGTGGGTGGAGGCGATGCGAGAGTAGGGAGGGCATCATGCGCTTTGGCATGTCCGGCTGTTTCCTGCCGGACGATATGGACGATATGACGCCGGAGATCTGTCGGCGGGTCAGGGCTTTGGGGTTCAGCGGCATCTTC
>MWBF01000568.1 GCA_002068935.1 Chloroflexi bacterium ADurb.Bin325 | reverse complement strand
CGGGCCGCCGCGACATCCTCAGCGGCTACTTCAGCGCGGTGACCGCGCTGGACGCCAACGTGGGCCGGCTGCTGGACTGGCTGGAGGCGCACGGCCTGCGCGAGGACACGCTGGTCATCTTCACCGGCGATAACGGCATGAACATGGGCCACCACGGCCTGTACGGCAAGGGCAACGCCAGCTTCCCGCTCAACATGTACGACACGTCGGTCAAGGTGCCGATGATCATGTCGCAGCCGGGCGCGGTGGCGCAGGGCGCGGTCAATCGCGACCTCCTGAGCCACTACGACCTGCTGCCGACCCTGCTCGCGCGCGTCGGGCTGGCCGACGCCGTGCCCGCCGGGCTGCCCGGCCGCAGCTTCGCCCGCCTGCTCGGCGTCGACGCGCCCGCGCCGGCCCCGAACGACCTCGTCGTCAGCATCTACGACGAGTACGGGCCGGTGCGCATGATCCGCACGCACGACTGGAAGTACGTCCACCGCTACCCCTACGGCCCGCACGAGCTGTATCACCTGGCCGAAGACCCGGATGAGACGCATAACCTGATCCACGAGGCGGCCCAGCAGCCGCGCATCCGCGCGCTCAAGGGCGAGCTGGACGACTGGTTCCTCCGCCACGTGGACCCGCGCGTCGACGGCGCGCGCGAGCCGGTCACGGGCAAGGGCCAGCTCGGGCTTGCCGGCGTCGCGGCCCGCGGCGCGCCGGCCTTTGCGGACGACTGGCGCTATCTCAGCGATACGCCGGACGCGCGGCGCTGAAACATACAGCACATCAAAATCGCCGACCTACAGGAGCATAGAATGACGCAAGCCATCCCCCGCCCCGAACACCCGCGGCCGCAGTTCCAGCGCGCGGCGTGGATCAACCTGAACGGCCCCTGGACATACACCCTCGACCCCGGCAAATCGGGCATGGAGCGCGGCTACCCGGCCAGCGCCGGCTTCGACGGCGAGATCATCGTCCCCTTCTGCCCGGAGAGCCGGCTCTCCGGCGTCGGACACACCGACTTCATCGAGTGCATGTGGTATCAGCGCACGGTCGCCGTGCCAGCCGACTGGCAGGATCGGCGCGTCCTCCTGCACTTCGGCGGCGTGGACTACGAGTGCGAGGCCTTCATCGACGGGCGCAGCGT
>MWBF01000567.1 GCA_002068935.1 Chloroflexi bacterium ADurb.Bin325 | reverse complement strand
GCGTGCGTAACGGTCGGACCGGCGCTGTGCAAAGGTAAGTATAAGACGCCAGACCCGCAAAAGCAAGGGCCGCGATCTTAACAACGGAGCATCCTGAGCGGGTGGACCGCTCAACGCCGCGAACGACGCAAGGCCAGTCGAAGGATGCAGCCCGAAAGTCGTTCAAGGACGCCCTGTGTTATACTGGGCCTGCTTCGTCATTTTTCGCAGGAGGGAATCACATGATCTACGAGCTGCGCACCTATTGGGCGCACCCCGGCAAGATCGAGGCGTTGCATCATCGCTTTCGCTCGCTGACCCTGGACATCTTTGCGCGGCGCGGGATGCAGGTCGTCGGGTTCTGGACGCCGCAGCCCGCGACGCCGGAGACCGGCGATCTGGTCTATCTGATGGCGTTTTCAGACGCCGCGGCCAAGGAGATCGCCTGGGAAGGGTTCCGCGCGGACCCGGAGTGGCAGGCGGGCAAGGCGGCCAGCGAGGTGGACGGCCCGCTCGTTGCGCAGATAGTCAGCACGCTGCTCGAGCCGACCGACTACTCGCCGCTGCGCTAGCCGTCCGGGCTTGCCCTCTCCCGCGCCGGCGGCATGGGAGAGGGCGGCCCGCTCAATCCCAGATCGTCGCCGCGATATACCGCTCCCCGTCCGGCGCATCGTTGAAGTAGTAGACCGTCACGAAGCGGCCGTCGCTGCGCTGCACCGTGCGCGGATAGCCGAGGTCGCGGTTGCCACCGTTCGCGCGCAGCACGCGTTCCACACCCCAGGTCTCGCCCCCGTCCCGGCTCAGCCGCGCGCGGATGCCGTAGGGCGCGTCGCGATAGCCGTAGGTGAGGCAGAGGCCCGCTGGCTGCCCGGCTATCCCGATCAGCGCGGGCGGGTTGCCCCAGCTCCCCGTGTGGGCCACGGGCCGGCCCATGTACTGCCACGATTCGCCCTCGTCGTCCGACGTATAGAGGTCGATCCACGCCCGCTCCGCGCCGCCCTCGGCCGCGCCGCGGCAGCGGATGGCGGTCACGATACGGTGCGCATCCGGCAGGCCCGGCCGCGCGATGCGCACGCTCGCCGGCATGATGGCGAAGCCGTCCGGCTCCGGCCCGATCCACGACACGAAGCGCCAGGTCCGCCCGCCGTCGGCCGTGCGGATGC
>MWBF01000566.1 GCA_002068935.1 Chloroflexi bacterium ADurb.Bin325 | reverse complement strand
AGGCAGGGCCGGCGACGCGCGTCGCCGCCACCCTGAACCTGTCCGCCAGCCCGGTCGCGGAAGACGCCGCGCTGCCGGTGACGGTGACGCCGGCGGCCGATGCGCCGGTCCGCCTGCTGGTCGACTTCGGCCGGATCGTCGCCGGCCTGGTGCAAATGGAGGTCGATGCGCCGGCCGGGACCTCCTTCACCTTCAGCTATGTCGAGGACCCGCTGACCTCGGCGCACCTGCGGCCCGGCGGGACGCAGAACGGCAGCCGCTATATCGCGCGCGGGGCCGATGACGCCATGGAGCTGTTCGACATCAACGGGCTCCGGCGCATCTACATCGTCGTCGAGGCCGCGGAAGGCCCGGTGACGTTCAAGCGGCTGGCCGTGCGCGAGATGATCTACCCCTGGCAGCCCGGCGCTGCGTTCGAGTGCTCCGATCCGGAGCTGAACACGCTCTACCATGCGGGCATCCGCACGGTCAACCTCAACTCGTTCGACGCCTTCACCGACTGCCCGACGCGCGAGCAGCGCGCCTGGGTCGGCGACGCGGTGGTGCATCAGATGGTCCACCTGGCGACCAACACCGACTGGCGGCTGGCCTGGCAGTATCTCGACCTGAGCGCCTCCCCGCGGCCGGACGGCATCCTGCCGATGAGCGTCGCGGGCGAGATCGAGTCCAGCGGCGGCCTGACCATCCCGGACTGGGGCCTGCACTGGGTGCACGGCGTCTACAATCTGTACCGCTTCCTGGGCGACCGGGACAGGGTGAAGTCCTACATGCCGGTCATCGAGCGCCTGCTGCGCTGGTACGCGCCGTACCAGACGGCCGCGGGCGTGCTGAAGGATGTCCCCGAATGGAACCTGGTGGACTGGGCCGCGCTGTTTGTGGAGGACACCAGCTCCATCCTGACGGCCATCTGGGCGCGCGGGCTGAAGGAGTTCATGGAGCTGGCGGAGTGGCTCGGCGAGAACGCCAGCCGCGAGTGGGCCGCCGGGCTGTACGAGAAGGCGCGAGCCGGCTATGAGATGTTCTGGGACGAGGCGCGCGGCACATACGTCGACCATATCAAGGACGGCGTGCAGCAGAAGCCCATCAGCCAGGTGGCCGGCGCGCTGGCGGTCGTCTCCGGCCTGGCCCCGCGGGGGCGCTGGGCCC
>MWBF01000565.1 GCA_002068935.1 Chloroflexi bacterium ADurb.Bin325 | reverse complement strand
GCGGCCAGGAGCAGGGCCGCGCCCTGGAACGCGACCCCGGCCCCGTTGTCGAGCGCGCGCGCATGGACGGTCACGCCGTCGGCGGCCTCGCTCCACCGCTCGACCAGCAGGCCGCCGCGGTAGTCCAGGCGGCCCGCGGCGATGAGCTTGCGCAGCGTGAGCGCGGGCGTGTAGAGGTAGGGCTGATCCTGCCAGAACTCAGTGTTGCTGTAATCGACCGCGGGGCGGCCGTCGTAAGGCTCCGGCAGCGCGCCGACGCGCGGCCGGCCCATGAAGACGCCCTGCGCGTTGAGCGCGCCGCGCCGGCGCCGGTAGCCGTCCAGCACGCGGCCCACGTTGTGCGATAGCGCCAGCGGCGGCAGCAGCCCCGCGGGGTCGCCGAAGTAGGGCGTGAGGTCATCGTCCGCGCCGCTGATGCCGATCTCGCGCGTCAGCGCGTCCGTGTAGGGGGCGAGATCCGCGGCGCGCAGCGGGAACCCGGCCAGGTCGGCGTCGGTGAAGCGGTACAGCCCCGCGCCCCAGGCGTTCGCCAGCCCGCCGAAGCTGAAGCTCTGGACGGGCGCAAACCCCGTGGCGTCGATCGGCGCGAGCCGCTCCGCGTCGCGCACGACGTATGCCGCGTTTGGCGCGTTCAGCTTGGCGATGCCCGTCTCGCCGGTCAGCAGGTCGGTGACACCGCGGAAGTCCGCGCCGATGTGGAGGTCGAAGCTGTCGTGCGCCTTGCGCCAGTCGTACAGGTTGCCCGCGGCGCGCGGGCCGGTCCCGTTGGGCGTCAGCCCGACGTCCAGCATGAGCGGCCGCAGCCCCATCTCCGCGAGCTGGAGCGCGGCAGCCGTCCCTGCCGGCCCGGAGCCGACGATGATGATGGGCCGCGGCTCAGGCATGGCGCACCTGCCTCAGCAGCCAGAGGCCCTTGGCCATCTGCCAGACGGTGTGCAGGACGGCCGCGGCGATATGTACAAGTCCGGCCGCAAAGCTGGAATGCTCGTTGATGAAGAGGGCCTGGTTTTCCGGCAGCGTCTCCGCCAGATAGGCCATCAGCCCCAGCTTGCGCGTCAGCAGCGGCAGCTTGCGGGTGTAGCGCGCGGCCAGCTCCAGCGCGGTGAGGTCCGCGCCCGACGCGAGCGCGCGCTGGTAGGCCGCGACCTCGGCCGGCG
>MWBF01000564.1 GCA_002068935.1 Chloroflexi bacterium ADurb.Bin325 | reverse complement strand
CGCGCACCATTTGCACGCGGCGCGGGGAATTCATCCTGGGGCCGCTGACGGTGCTCAGCGGCGATCCGTTCGGCCTGTTCCAGTTCCCGCGCAAGTTCCCGGCGCAGTCTTCGATCATCGTCTACCCGCCGACCGTGCCCATTCACAACTTCGCCGCGCCGGTCGGCCCGCTCTCCGGCGGTGAGGCCGTGCGCCGCCGCGCGCACTTCGTCACCACCAACGCGGCAGGCGTGCGCGACTACCAGCCGGGCGACAGCTTCAACCGCATCCACTGGCGCAGCACGGCCCGCCGCGAGCGGACGATGGTCAAGGAGTTCGAGCTGGACCCGCTGGCTGACGTGTGGATTTTTCTCGACCTGTCGCACGCCTCGCTGGTAGAGCGCCCCAACGGGGCCGCGCTCTACACGCCGCTCACCCGCCTGCCGCCCTCAACAGAGGAGTACGGCGTGACCATCGCCGCGTCGCTGGCCCAGTACTTCGTCGGCAAGGGGCGCGCGCTCGGCTTCGTCACCTACGGCCCCTACCGCGACATCGTGCAGCCCGACCGCGGCCCGCGCCAGCTCACGCGCATCCTGGAGATTCTGGCGACGGCGCGCAGCGCGACGGAACTCTCGCTGGCGCAGATGCTCTCGCTGGAGACCGTGCACCTGAGTCGCGGCACGACCGCCGTGCTCATCACCGCCGCGCAGGACGAGCGCTGGGTCGCCGCCGCGCATACGCTAGCCCGGCGCGGCACGCGCATCATCGCCGTCATGCTGGACGCGCACAGCTTCGGCGCGCCCGTGCCGCGTATGCACGAGATGCAGCGCATGGCCGAGGCCGCTGGCCTGGTCGTCTACACCGTCCACCAGGACGATGATCTCACCGGGGCGCTCAGCTATCGCGGGGTGCTGCGCGCGCCAGCCGTCTGAGAGGTTCGACAGCGAAGGATGAGCCAGTGAGCGAACGGGGTTCTCACGCGCGGCGACAGCGCCGCTTCCTCTACCTGGCGGTGTTCATGGGCGGCGTGACGACTCTGGCGGTCGAGATTTCGGCGGCGCGTCTGCTGGGGGGCATCTTCGGCACCAGCAACATCGTCTGGGCCAATATCATCGGCCTGATCCTGATCTACCTGACGCTCGGCTATTTCGTCGGCGGGCGCTGGGCCGACCGTTCGCCCCACTACACGACGTTCTA
>MWBF01000563.1 GCA_002068935.1 Chloroflexi bacterium ADurb.Bin325 | reverse complement strand
GCCTCAGGCGGGTGCAGGTCCGGCCCCGGCCGGTTCAGCGGCGGCTGGCTCGATGACCGGGCGGGGATACAGCCCCAGTTGTTTGACGATGTCCGGCACGGCCGCCGACCAGTTGACGGCCATGATGTGCAGCCCGGCTACGCCCTCGATGTTGCGCACCTGCTCGGCCACTTCCAGGCAGATGTCCATGCCGGCCTTCTGCTGGTCTTCCTTCGACAGGCCGGTCATGCGCTCGATGACGGCGTCCGGCACATCCATGCCGGCCACCTCGGTCTTCATGTACTCCGCCACGCGCAGAGACTTCATCGGCCCGACGCCTGCTAGGATAGCAACTTTCTCGTGTAACCCCAAATCCACCACCCGGCGCATAAATTCGCGGAAGCGCTCGACGTTGTAGATGAGCTGCGTCTGGATGAACTGCGCGCCCGCGACGACCTTCTTCGCCAGCCGCATGGGCCGGTAGTCGTAGGGCGGCGCAAAGGGGTTCTCGACCGCGCCGATGAAGATATCGGGCGCGAGCTTGGGGATCTGCTTGTTGTTCTCGAAGACCCGGTTGTTGCGCATCATCCGCGCGATGCGGATCAGGTTGATCGAGTCGATGTCGTAGACCGCCTTGCACTGCGGGTGGTCGCCCCAGATGGGGTGGTCTCCGCTCAGGAAGAGCATCGTATTGATGCCGAACACCGATGCGCCGAGGATGTCGCCCTGGAGGCCGAGCCGGTTGCGGTCGCGGCAGGTGAACTGCACGATCGGCTCCATGCCGGCCTGCTTGAGCATGATGCTCACCGGCAGGCTGGACACGTGCACCATCGCGGACTGGTTATCGGTGACGTTGTAGGCGTCGCCGTGGCCGCGCAGGGTCCTGATCTCGCGCTGGATGGCCTCGACGTTGGGGCCGACGGGCGGCGCAATCTCGACGCAGACCGCAAAGTGGCCGGCGGCCAGCACCCGCGCCAGGTTGCTGCTGGCGCCGGTCAAACCGGTCTCGATCGGCGCGGCCGGCGCCGGAACGGGAGGGGTCGGCGCGTTCATGGCCGCGCCTCCCCGCCGGAAGCCGGCCGCCGGTCCGCGATGGCCTCCGTCGCATAGCGCGTCTTCGTGTCGCTGCCGGTCGTGATCTGGTCGCGGCCCAGCGAGAACGTGACCCACGAGGCCTGGCCTTCGAGCCGCCAGTCCACCGGCGG
>MWBF01000562.1 GCA_002068935.1 Chloroflexi bacterium ADurb.Bin325 | reverse complement strand
CCTTCCCCCGTCCTGACAGGGGAAGGGGTGATGCTCCCTCCCCTGCGATAGCGGGGGAGGGTCGGGGTGGGGGCCAAACTCAGCCCCCCATCCCCTGGCCCCTTCCCCCGTCCTGACAGGGGAAGGGGTGATGCTCCCTCCCCTGCGATAGCGGGGGAGGGTCGGGGTGGGGGCCGAACTCAGCCCCCATCCCGCGCTCCCTCCCCTGCGCAGCGGGGGCCTGAGGTGGGGGCCGAACTCAGCCCCCCTCCCCTGCGCAGCGGGGGAGGGCCGGGGCGGGGGCCATAGTCAGCTCCCATCCCCTGCGCTATTGACTCCCGGTCGACTTTGTGCAATAGTATGCACAGCCAGCGGCGCGATATTCGCGCTGTGCTGCGGCATAGCACGGACGAGTCGATCGGGAGTTCTGCATCATGGGCGAAACACCGACCGAGGGCAGCACGCAGCCCTCCGCTGACCTCGAGATGGCATTCATCCGCGAATATCTCAACGCTCATCCGCCGACGCGGCCACTCACGCCGGAGGAGGAGAAGCGCCGGCAGCGCGATGCGATGCTGTACGCCGCGCTCAAGATGGAGGAGATCGCGGGGCGGGCGAGGCTGATGAAGGGGTTACAGGATTGATCCGGGCGCGGCTGAGCGTTGCGCGCGTCAGGCGGCGGCGAGCGCGGCGGCTATCCGGCGCTGCATCAGCCCCTGCCGCGCGCGGCTCATGCTCGCACAGCAGGCCGCGCGCAACTGGCCGTGCGTGAAGGCGTAGCGGTCGGCCGCGGCCTCGTATAAGATGCGGCGGCGCAGCAGTTCGTCCAGCGCCTCGACCAGGCTGGCCTCGTCCGCGGGCCAGGCTGCGGCCAGGGCCGCGTAGTCTACGGTGCGGCCCAGCAGCGCGGCCAGCTGGCCCAGCTCCAGCGCGGCCGGCGAGAGCTGGGCCAGCTGGCGCTGCAAGAGCGCGTGCAGCTTTGCGGGCAGCCGCGGGCCGGCGGACGGGTCGGCCCCCGGCGGCGCATCGCCCGCGCGGGCCATCTCCACCACGAAGAGCGGGTTGCCCTCCGACGCCGCGTAGAGCCGCTCGGCAAAGGCCGGTTCCGCCGGCCGGCCCCGCGCGCGCGCGGCCAGCTCCTGCGTCTCGGCCAGCGTCAACGGGCCCAGCGCGACCTCAGCCAGGCTGTCCTGGCGGAGCAGGCTCGTCAGCAGCTCGGCCA
>MWBF01000561.1 GCA_002068935.1 Chloroflexi bacterium ADurb.Bin325 | reverse complement strand
CTGCCCCTCCCCCGCTGCGCAGGGGAGGGGACGCACACCTTCCCCCGTCGGGACGGGGGAAGGCCGGGATGGGGGCTGCGGACCCCACGCCCTGCTCACGCGGTGCGCGTCTGATCCAGCACCTGGTCGAACGCGCGGGCCGCGGGGCTGGGCGTCCGGCCGATGAGCCGCACGCGGGTGAAGGTGCGCCGGATCTCCAGATCCATGCAGGGCAGGATCGTCAGCTTGTTGAGCGCGAGCTGGTCCGCGATGGTCGCCTTCGAGACGATCGCCAGCCCCAGGCCCGCGGCCACCGCCTCCTTGACGGCCTCTGTGCTGCCCAGCTCGACGGTGTGCTTCAGCCGGATCCCCTTGGCCGCCAGGGCCGTGTCACCCACCTCGCGGGTCCCTGAGCCCGGCTCGCGCACCAGAAACGGCTCATCGGCCAGCCGGTCGGCCGGCACGCACTGGCCCGCGGCCTGCAAGACGAGCGGGTGATCGGGCGCGGCGATGATGACCAGCTCGTCCGGCTGCCAGGGCTCGCACCGGATGCGCTCGTCGGCCACCGGCCCCTCGACGAGCGCCATATCGACCTGATAATCCAGCAGCAGGTTCAGAATTGTGTACGTGTTCTGGATCGTCAGGTGCAGATCGATGTTCGGATGGTCGCGCAGGTAGGTCGCGATGATCGGCGGCAGGAGATAGGTCGCGATCGTCGTGCTCGACCCGACGCGCAGGACGCCGCGTTGCAACCCCTTCAGCACCCGCAGATCCTCCTCCGCGGTCCGCTCGATCGCCAGGATCGCGCGCCCGCGCTCGGCCAGCAGCGCGCCCGCCTCGGTGAGGTTCAGCCGACCGGCCCCGCGCTCGAACAGCGTCAGCCCCAACTGATGTTCCAGCTCGCGGACGGCCTGGCTGACCGCGGGCTGGCTGATGTATAACGCCTCGGCCGCGCGCGAGAAGCTCATGTGTTGGGCCACCACGGTGAAGATGCGCAGCAGATGTAGCTTCATGCCATAACCTTTTCTTATATATCTATAGAAAATATGTATTTGCATTATAGCACGTACAGGAGTAGAGTGCCACACATTTGAAAGCCGTTTTACGGACGAGAAGGAGTAGGTCGACGTGCATCCCTTGTGGTATTTCTTCGTGTCGCTTCTGGCAGGATTCGTGGGCGCGATGAGCGGCATGGGCGGGGGAATCATCCTGATTCCGGCGTTGACGTTTCTGGGCGTCGACATCAAGGAGGCGATTG
>MWBF01000560.1 GCA_002068935.1 Chloroflexi bacterium ADurb.Bin325 | reverse complement strand
AGCCCAGCGGCGGGCCGGCCTCGCCCAGCCGCGTGCGCAGCAGGTGGCGGCTCTTGGGGAAGGCCGCGCCGGGCTTCAGCGTGCCGGTGCGGTTGAGGCGGTAGCGCGTGACAAGGTCACTCAACACCTTCGGGTCGCGCTTGAGCACCTGGTTGAGCGTCTTGGTGTGCCACCCACCGCCCCACCCCAGCACCAGAAAGAACTCGTTCGGGCCGAGTTGCGGGAATTCCTTCACGCGCTGGGCGAGGAATTTCTGGGCCTCGTGTACCTCGGACTGCGGCCGATCCCGGAAGAAGTTGGCCTCCTCGGTCAGCAGCGCGATGGACTGCTTCTTGCCCGCGCGGGCGAGCCGCTCCAACCACGGGCCGCGGCGCTCCCACTCAGCCAATTCCTGCGCGCGCCGTCGGTCGAACGGCTTGCCGCGATCCGCCAGCAACTCCGTCGGGACGTGGATGGGGAGTTCCAGCACCGTGCCCTTGCCCAGCGCCTCGATGTCCACGTCCAGGCCTCGACTGCGGCCCCGGAAGCTGCTCGCGGCGGTCGGGTAGATGTGCGCGCGACGCAGCACCAGGCGGCCCGCGCTGACCGGCTGGCTGTCGCTCACCTGGAGCACGCGCAGCAGGTCGTGGTTGGGATCATGGCCGAAGAGCTGTCGCTCCACCGATTGCGCCGCCCATGAACGGCTGTAGCCGAGGTTGGTCAGGTCGGGCTTGATCTCCTCCGCGGCCGCGATGGCCAGCGCGGTGCGCAGCGCGCCCTTGAATGACGACCCCGGCAGGTATGGTTTGCCGTACACATCCTTGATCTGCTCGCGGATGAACGCGGTGGCCGGCTCCGGCTGCGCGGCCAGCCGATAGCGGAACAGGGAGCTGTCCGCGCGGAAGTCCTCCGGCTGCAGCCAGTGCAGGTCGCGGTAGAGGCTGGTGAGCGTGCTGCTCGCCAGCTGGTTCGCGATAGCCAGCAGATCCCGAGCCTCGGCCGCAGCCCGATCGAACACCTCTTCCAGCAGCCGATCCGTGTGCGCGACATACACGTACCTCTCGCCGGGCCGGTCGCCGACCGTGATCCAGTCGATGTCGCGCGCCAGGTTCGTGCCCGTGCCGATATGCATGTCGCTCAGCAGTTCCACGCGAGCTTTGAGGTTACGAGCGATCATCGCGCGCCTCCTTCGGCCTGACCCTCTGCCATGGCTGCCTCTGCCACGGACACCGGGAAGGCCAGCCCGTAGCGCCAGATGGTGCGGCC
>MWBF01000559.1 GCA_002068935.1 Chloroflexi bacterium ADurb.Bin325 | reverse complement strand
GACAGCATCCAGGGCCAGCACATCCCAGCCCCTCGTTACGCGCGTCAGCGGCCCGATCGTGACGGCCAGCGGCATGGCCGCTGCCCGGATGTACGAGGTCGTTCACGTGGGCGAGCTGGAGCTGACGGGCGAGGTCGTGCGCCTGCTGGACGACCGCGCCACCATCCAGGTGTACGAGGACACAACCATGCTCAAGCCGGGCGCGCCGGTAAAGCTGACCGGCGCCCCGCTTTCGGTGTGGCTGGGACCGGGGCTGCTGGGAAACATCTACGACGGCATCCAGCGGCTCCTGCCGGGCATCCAGGCCCGCAGCGGCGCGTGGATCCGGCGCGGCGAGAAGGTGGATCCGCTGGACACGAGTAAGCGCTGGCATTTCGCGCCGGCAATCAAGCCGGGAACCCGGCTGTCGGGCGGAGAAGCGGTCGGCGAAACCGCGGAAACGCCGCTGATCAGGCACCTGGTCATGGCGCCCCCGGACGTCTCCGGCGCCGTGCGCTCCATCGTCCCGGAAGGCGATTACAGCCTCCTTGAAACAATCTGCGTTCTCGACACCCCGTCCGGCCCGCGGGAGCTGAGCATGATGCAGCCCTGGCCCGTGCGCAGGCCGCGGCCGATCCGGGAGCGGCTCCGGATCAGCGAGCCGCTGGTCACCGGGCAGCGGATCATAGACACCTTTTTCCCGCTCGGCAAGGGCGGCACGGCGGCGATCCCGGGCGGGTTCGGCACCGGCAAGACCATCACGCAGCACCAGCTCGCCAAGTGGTCCGCCGCCGACATCATCGTCTACATCGGCTGCGGCGAGCGGGGCAACGAGATGACCGAGGTGCTGCGCGAGTTTCCCGAGATCAGGGACCCGAAGTCCGGCCGGCCGCTGATGGAGCGGACGATCATGATCGCCAACACGTCGAACATGCCCATGGCCGCGCGGGAAGTCTCGATCTACACGGGCATCACCCTGGCCGAATATTACCGCGACCAGGGCCGCAGCGTGGCCGTCTTCGCGGACTCGACCAGCCGCTGGGCTGAGGCGCTGCGCGAGCTGGCGGCGCGCCTGGAGGAAATGCCGGCCGAGGAGGGCTTTCCCGCGACGCTGCCTGCCCGGCTGGCGCAGTTCTACGAGCGCGGCGGCGCAGTCAAAACGCTTTCCGGATCGCGCGGCTCCATCAGCATCGTGGGCGCCGTGAGCCCGCCGGGCGGCGATTTCTCCGAGCCCGTCACGCAGCACACCCAGCGCTTCATCCGCTGCTTCTGGGCGCTCGACACCGAGCTGGCCAAC
>MWBF01000558.1 GCA_002068935.1 Chloroflexi bacterium ADurb.Bin325 | reverse complement strand
AGCGGGGGTCTGGGGTGGGGGCGGTTGGCCCCCATCCCCCGGCCCCTTCCCCCGTCCCGACAGGGGAAGGGGTGAGACTCCCTCCCCCGCGCAGCGGGGGTCCGGGGTGGGGGCCACAGGTCGCCCCCATCCCCTATCGCGAACGAGAGCGGTTCGATGAAGAGAGGAACCTATGCTCGATGATATCACGCGGGCGCTGGCCGAGGTCGGTCAGCCGTTCGACGATACGCGCACGCACTACTGCCAGGTGCAGGCAACCGCGCTGGACGAGGGGCGCTGCACGCTGGCCGGTGCGGTGCTGGACGACGCAACCCTGGCCGCGCTGCTCGACGGGCTGGCCGCGCGCTTTCCCGCCATCCGGTTCGAGACCGCGGGTGTGTACGTGCTGCGGGCCGCGCAGCCGCGCACGGCCGCGGTCGGGACGAACCTGACCGGGCTGTACGCCAAACCTTCGTTTCTCGCGGAGCAGGTCAGCCAGTTGCTCAACGGCTGGCCGCTCGAGATCCTGATGACCGAGGGCCGGTGGGCGTTCGTGCGCCAGGCGGACGGCTATCTGGGCTGGGCCTATGCGCCCTATCTCGCGCCCGCGCACGGCTGCGCGTTCAGCCACCTCGTCAGCGCGGCGGTCAGCCTGCTGCGCGCGGAGCCGTCGCCGGCCGCGCCGATCGTCACCCGCATCATGGGCGGCGCCGCGGTCGCGGTGGACGCCGTCGACGCGGGATGGAGCCATGTGACGTTGGCGGGCGACAGCGCGGGATGGGTTCCCGCGGGGGATCTGCGCGCGTTCAGCGTGCTGCCGCAGGATACCGCCGCGCGGCGCGGCCAGATGCTGGCCGACGCCGCGCGCTTCACCGGCGTGCCTTATCTGTGGGGCGGCTGCTCCGCGCTCGGCATCGACTGCTCAGGCTTCTCGCAACTGCTGCATCGGCTGGTCGGCGTGACGCTGCCGCGCGACGCGGACATGCAGTTCGATGCGGGCCGGCCCGTCGAAGCGCCGTTCGAGCCGGGCGACCTGCTCTTCTTCGGCGAGGCGGGCGAGACGCGCAGCATCACGCATGTGGCGGTGAGCCTGGGTGGGTGGCGCATCGTTCACGCGTCGCGCTCGCGCAACGGCGTGTACGAGGACGATGTGCAGGCGGTGGAGCACCTGCGCGAGAGCTTTGTCGGCGCGCGGCGTTTTATTTGAAGGGGGATGAGAACAGTCTGGCCCCCACCCCAGACCCCCGCTGCGCAGGGGAGGGAGTCTCACCCCTTCCCCTGTCGGGACGGGGGAAGGGGCCGGGGGATG
>MWBF01000557.1 GCA_002068935.1 Chloroflexi bacterium ADurb.Bin325 | reverse complement strand
CCCCGCCAGCAGGGGACGGCTGTCCCCGCGGTCGCGCAGCCCGCCGAGCGCGGCGATGATCCCCTCCGCGGGCTGCTCGATCATGATGCGCCGCGCGACATCCGCGATCGTGGGGTCGGCCAGGCTGGCCGGCGCAAGGACGCGCGGGAGCATATCCTCCACGAAGGCGGCCACGCCGGACTCCCGCACCGCGCGCATCGAGGCGTCGCGGTTGGCGCGCGCGGCCTCGCTGTCCGGCTCCGCGCGCGTGTCGAGCAGCGCCAGGCCGCGCACCCGCTCGCGGTGGCGTCGCCAGAAGGCGAACGTGATATAGCCGCCCATGCTCAGCCCGCCGATCACCGCGCGCTGCACGCCCAGGCGATCCAGCAGGGCCGCCATGTCGTCGGCGTGCTGCTCCATCGTATAAGGGCCGGGCGGGACCTCCGACCGGCCATGCCCGCGCAGGTCGGGCACGATCACGTGCGCCAGCGCGGACAGCGCGGCGACCTGCCCGCGCCACAGCCGCCCGTCCAGCGGGAAGCCGTGGATCAGCAACAGCGCGAGCGGATTGCCGCGGCCGTACTCCTCGTATGCCAGCCGTACACCGTTGATTTCGTCGATCATGCTCAACTCCAGTCTGTCGCGCGGCGGCTCAGCCGGGCCGCCGCCGTCGGGCCGCAGCCTGTCTGCGGCCGGATGTCCATTGTAGCGGGCGAAGGGCCGAACGGCAAGCCGTTTCGATGGGTGAAAAAACTGTCACCTGAACGGGCCGCGCCTTTCATGGCGGATTCATCGGCCCGCGCGATGATCGGGGTGTTCGAACGCAACGCGGCCGTAATGTGATACGTCATGAAATCGGTGTATCTGTTCTGTCCAAGGGCCGCGATCCAGGAACCTTTGTGATTCGGTCGTCGTCATTGAATCGTGCGACATTATCGAGAGGAGTAAAAACATGGACATCCCGCTGCTTATCGCCATCCTTGCGATCCTGGCCTGGACGCTGCTGCCCCAGCTCGATCGGTACGCCGAGGCCGAGCGTGGCCCGGACGCCAAGCCTTCGCGCTTGCAAAGGCTGGCGCGCTGGGTGAACAACTGAGGCCGACGGCCGAACATCGGCCCGGATAGGATTGCTTCCTTCGGGGGCGCTGTCGTGCAGCGCCCCTTTTTGTTGCCCGCGATCGGGGCCGCGGCTCTTGCGCCGGGCGCTGGCCGCGCGACGCCCGATGCAAGCACGCCGAACCTGTGCCGCGTCATGGTCAGGTGCGCCGCGCGGGGGTATCGTTGGCTCAAGAGGCTCATCGACGACTGAAGT
>MWBF01000556.1 GCA_002068935.1 Chloroflexi bacterium ADurb.Bin325 | reverse complement strand
GAGCGGCGGGTCGTATAGCCCGGAGGGCGCGGGCCGCGTCTCGATGTCCACGGGCAACCCGACGCTGCTCGGCTGGGACTTCCACGAGCGGCAGTGGCGCGGGGAGGCCTACGACGAGCTGGTCCGCGGCCGGCCCGAGGCGCTGGAGCGCATCTACCGCACCGCGACCGCTGAGGAGCTGCCCGCGCTGCTCGATCAGTGGCGCGTGGACTATGTATACGTCGGCGCGCTGGAGCAGGACAAGTACAAGGTCGGCGAGATCGCGCTCGGCCGCTTCGACGCCGCGCTGACGAAGGTGTATGACCGTGACGGCGTGCGAATCTATGCGCGATAGCATCCACGGATTGCATGATGAGAAGTGCGTGATGGGCAATAAGGAATTCGGCGCTCTGCGCGCCCGTGCGGCTCGACTGGGGGCGTGATGCTGGGACAGGCGGAGATGACGCGGGGGCAGGTTCGGCCCCTGGATTGGGTGGCGTGGCTGACCGTCGAGCGGGCGGCCTATGCGCTCGCGGCGGCCATCGCGCTCGGTTTGCGGCTGGCGCGGCTCGCCGCGCCGGCGGAATGGCCGGGTCTCGCCGCGCAGCTGTTCGCGGCTATGATGCCCCTCCTGCGCTTCAAGCATTGACGCGCTGCACAAACCGCCCATGTCATTGCCGGCAGGAGAGACCGATGGACGGTTCCGAGAGCATCGAGATCAGCGTGCTTGGCGGGCTCGACGAGATCGACGCCGCGGAGTGGGACGCCTGCGCGGCCGGCGGCGGCGTGGGCCGGCCGCTCGATCCCTTCACCACCTGTCGCTTCCTGAAGGCGCTGGAGGACTCCGGCTCGGTTGGCCGGGCCGCCGGATGGACGCCGCGGCATCTGGTGGCGCGGGTGTCGGGGCAGGCGATCGGCGTGATGCCGCTCTACGCCAAGGCCCACAGCCAGGGCGAATACATCTTCGATCACAACTGGGCGCATGCCTACGAGAATGCCGGCGGCCGCTATTATCCGAAGCTTCAGGGCGCGGTTCCGTTCACGCCGGCGACCGGCCGACGCTTCCTGACACGGCCCGGCCACGAGTCGGAGGGACGGGCGGCGCTGTTGCAGGGAGCACTGGCGCTGGCGCGGCAGGCCGGCGTCTCGAGCCTGCATGTCACCTTCTGCACCGCCGGGGAGCGGGCGTGGGGCGAGGCACAGGGCCTGCTGGGCCGGACCAGCCAACAGTTCCACTGGGAGAATCGCGGCTACCCTGACTTCGACGCCTTTCTCGCCGACCTCGCCTCCCGCAAGCGCAAGACGATCCGCCGC
>MWBF01000555.1 GCA_002068935.1 Chloroflexi bacterium ADurb.Bin325 | reverse complement strand
GCGGCCCGCCGAGTTCCGCTGCGCGTGGGCGGACTGCCCGCCGGACGCGGTCGTGCGCGCCATCGCCGACGGCGCGGCGCTGCACGAATGGCGGGCGGGCGGCGACGGCCAGGCGACGTGGCAGGCCGCGCCCGGTCAGCGCTGGTGCGCGGTGGAGATTCGCGGGGCCGACGGCAACATGCTCGCGCTCAGCAACCCGATCTTCTGCGCGGCTAGCGCGTGATGATGACCGGCATGCCGATGTAGGCCGTCTCCCAGAGCAGCCTGGCGTTGGCGTCGTCGAGCATGACGCAGCCGAAGGTGATCGGCGTGCCCACCAGCCCGGCCCAGGTCTTCTGGCCCGACGGGTAGTAGGGCAGGCCGTGGATGCCGTTCTCCGTGCTGCCGGCCCAATAGATGCCCAGCCAGTAGGGCATGTAGAAGCCCCAGGCGGAGCCGTAGGCGTTGCGCAGCTTCGACTGCACCTTGAACGTGCCGACCGCGGTGCCCGCCCCGCGCCGGCCCGTGGAGCAACGCCAGTCGCCGATGAGGACGCCATTTTTGTAGAGCCAGCAGTGCTGCGCCGAGATGCTGGCCACGAAGCGCGTGCCCGCGCCCGATGCGCCGGCGGAGCCGCCCGCCGCGCCCGCAGAGCCGCTGGGGACGCGCAACACCATGCCCACGTAGATGCGGTTGGGGTTGGCGATCCCGTTGGCGCTCGCCAGCGCGGCCGTGGACACGCCGAGGCGCGTCGCGATGGCGCTCAGCGTGTCGCCGCTGCGCACGACATAGGTCTTGCCGCTCGACCCGGCCGCGGCGCTGCCGCCGCCGGCCGAGGGGATCACCAGCCGCTGCCCGACGCGGATGAGGTTGGGGTTGCTGATGCCGTTGGCGTTCGCCAGCGCCGTCGTGCTGACGCCGTACTGGCGCGCGATTTTCGCCAGCGTCTCACCGGCGCTGACCACGTGCGTGCCGTCCGCGCGAGCGTCGGCTGCAAACAGGAACAGCGCAAAGATCGAGACCACGAAGGTCGCTATGAGTCGTGTGCGCATGAGTTTCCTCCAGTCACGAGATCCGGTGACGGATATATAATGCATCGAATTGTGTCGAATGGCAAATCTTCTGAAGCGCAGTCTGGCAGCGTATCCGGCGGCCTCACTCCCCGATCAGCTTGACGAGGACCCGTTTGCGTCGTCCGCCGTCGAACTCCCCGTAGAAGATCTGCTCCCACGGCCCGAAGTCGAGCCGGCCGCCGCTGATCGCGACGACGACCTCGCGGCCCATCACCTGGCGCTTCATGTGGGCATCCGCGTTGTCCTCGCCCGTCCGGTTGTGCCAGTACCCGGCGACCGGCTC
>MWBF01000554.1 GCA_002068935.1 Chloroflexi bacterium ADurb.Bin325 | reverse complement strand
CTTGTAGTAGGCGCTTCAGCGCCCCGCGCGCCAGGGGGCACGGTCGGAGACCGGCCCCAGCGTTTTTTGAGCGGGGTTCTAGCGCCCCGCGTTCGTTTTACGGCCAGGGGTGAGGCGCTAAGCGGCTTTGAGCAGCGCGAGCGCCTGCTCGCGCACCTGCTCGAACCCGCCCGCGGCGACCATGAAGTGCCCGTAGAACTTGTATGCGTTGTCCACCTCGTAGCCGCCCTCCGCATAGATCTCGCGCGGGGGCAGGTAGCCGATGTCGCCGTTCGCATAACCAACGACGTAGACGCGCGGGCCGGCGGCCGCGCGCAGCTCCGCGGCCAGCCGCGAGAAGACCTCCGCGCCGACCGCGACGAACGCGGCCGGGCCGATGCGCACGGCCTGGACATCTACGGGGATCGTGGCCGGGGCGGACCCATCGGCCAGCAGCGCGAGCGTCTCGCGCCGCCAGTCGGCGTAAGCGCGGGCCGCGTGATCGTAGAACGCGGAGCCGGGGTCGAGCGCGGCCATCTCCCGCGCATATTCCGCCTCCACCTGGGCCGGGGCCAGCACATCCAGCGGCAGCTCCAGCGTCGCCAGCGCGCTCGACAGCCGCGCCTCCGCGGCGGACACGGCCTGCGCGTCGAGCGCGTAGACCGCCTCCCGGCCGAGCCGCTGGCCGAACTGCTGCATGACCGGGTAGCAGGGGCTTTGCGCGGGCGGGTTGATGTTGCCGCAGCCGCCCTGGGTGAACAGGCAGACCGGCCGGCCGGGGAGATGCGCCTCCGCATAGCGCGCCGCGGCCCCGGAGACATCGCCGGAGATGTGGCGGTTCTCCGACGAGAGCGCGACGTTGTGCATGGCGTAGTTCGTCAGCAGCGCGACATAGCCGCCGTCGTCGCGCCGGAAGCCGACGACCGGCAGCGCGGAGTCCGCGTGGCTGAGCGGGCCGGGCGGCCGTCGATCCTGGCCGAGCGTGCAGCGGCCTTCGCCCACGCGCAGCGTCACGTCCTCGGCCGCGAGGATGGCCGCGCGACCCGCCTGGAGGAGCTGTCCGGGGAGCGCGGCCATATAATCAGCATCCATGTCGCCGCACCAGCGCAGCAACACGGTCGCCGGGCCGGAGTGGGTGTGGGTCGCGCTGAGCAGCACCTGGCGCGGGAGCAGCCCGAACTCGGCCGCGAGCGCAGCGCGCACCTCCGCGGTCAGCGCGCGCGAGAAGCCGATGAGGTCTGCGTGTAGCCACAGCAGGCGCTCGTCGGCTGCCTCAAGATACAGCGCCCGCGCGTACAGGTCGTCGTGCACGCCGACCGACGGCCCCTGTCGCGCGGCGAACCCTGCCAGATCTACGCCGA
>MWBF01000553.1 GCA_002068935.1 Chloroflexi bacterium ADurb.Bin325 | reverse complement strand
GCGGCGCGGCGGCTTCGCCCGCCGGCCCGAAGGCCGCGCAGCCGGTCACGGAGATGAGGAGCGCCGCCAGCAGGAGGGCCGCGCTGGCCCGGCGGCGAAATGTCGAGTGCATACCCAAGTGCGTCATGTTGTCCCTCTCTATCGGCCCCAGCTCACGACCTGCTCGGCCTGGTAGTTGTACTCGATCGGCGCATCGATCGGCAGCGCGCGCTGATTTTCTCCGCCCGCATCCATGACCCAGAGCTGCCAGCGGCCGCTGCGGTTGCTCAGAAACACGATATGCCGGCCGTCGGGGCTCCAGTCCGGCGCGACGTTGTGCGGCAGCACATCGACCAGGATCGTCTCGGGCCGCGTCAGCGCGACCACGCCCGTGCCGTCCGCGTTGGCGCTGAAGATCTCCCAGTGATCCTTCTCCAGCGAGTGAAAGACGATGCGGCCGCCGCCCGGCTGGCTCGCCGGATCCTGATAGCGATATTCGTCGATCAGGCCGCGGTTCTGGTCGGCGTCCGGGCCATCCTGGGTCAACTGGATGCCCACGCCGCTGTAGAGGATGCCGCGGTCGGACCAGTCGGGCGAGACAGCGTCGGGCACGGATGCGATATCCTGGTAGCTGCCGCCGTCGCGGTCGACGCGGGCCAGGCCCCAGGCGTCGGCCACCTTGAGCGGGAACATCAGGTTGTAGGGGAAGACGTCGGGCATGCAGATGTTGTAGCCGACGTCGCGACACTTGCGCTGGCCGCTGATGTGGCTGAACACGATCTTGCCGCCGTCCGGGCTCCACGCGGGCGCGCGCAGCGCCTCCCCGCGCGCGAGGATGCGCCGCTCGTGGCTGCCGTCGCTGTCGATCAGATAGAGGCTGTGGCCGCCGTCCTCCGCGCGCCAGAAAGCCACCGTCCGGCCATCCGGGCTGAGCGCGGGGTCTGCGCCCGTGGTCAGCGTGCGCAGCGCGCCCCGGGCCAGGTCGTAGAGATAGATCGCGCCGCCGCTGCGCTCCTGGAAGACCAGCTTGCCGGTCAGGCCGGCGACGGGCTGCGCGGTGGAGGCCGCGGGCCGCGGGGCAGAGGTCGCGGGCTGCACGTCCGCGGCCACGGGCAGGTCGGCTGCGCTGCCTTGCACCGTGAGATACGCCGCGCTGACCCAGCCCGCGCCGCCCGGCAGGTTTGCGGCCGCGATGCGCAGCCAGTCTCCCGCGGCGTTCCGCGCGGTCGCGGTCACCCGGTTGCCGGAGGTCAACGAGCCCACCACGCCGTAGGTCGTGCCGGGGCCGGCCCGCACGTTGAGCCGCTGCGTCCCGCTGTTGACCGTAGCGGTCACGGTGGGCCCGTCTGCGTCCCCTGCGGCCGCCGCAGCAG
>MWBF01000552.1 GCA_002068935.1 Chloroflexi bacterium ADurb.Bin325 | reverse complement strand
CTGTATGCTCTCGTACTCGCCTCCTCCGGTCACGCGCAGCCAGCCGCCGATCAGCGTGCCGATGCCGGGGGAAGTGAGGATCTTCTGGAGCCCGGACTTCTGCGCGGCGTCGGCGCGGGGGGTCTTGGTGTCGAAGCGTGCCACCATTGAACCGAACGCGCTGTTCCACGATCCCTTCATGATCTTTCCCCAGGCCGGCAAGGCGCGTGCGGTGAACTTTCCGCCTTTCATGAGCGTCTCTTCGTCTTCGTCAAGCGTCATGCGGCCGTAGAACGGATCGTAAACGTTTGTCTGGTCCGTAAACATGAGCGCGAGCGCCGGTCCCAGCGTCTGCTGGAGCATGCCGCGGGAAGTTCCCAGCAGCGTGGGCACGCCCTGCAGCTCTCCGGTCACGGCGTTCACGGCCTTCTCGATCAGCTTGTCGTCGTCGGGCGCGAGCCCGGCCGCCTGCGCGGCCTCGTCGATGCCGATGTTGATCAGGCTGTTGAGCGGGCTGAAGCTCTGCGCCTGGGGGATCGTCACGATCAGCGCGGAGTCGGTGCCGACGGGCATGATCGGAACGGCGACGTGCCGCCGGCCGTAATAGGAGCTGATGCGGCCGAACAGCCTGCACCAGTTGGCGAAACCGCGCAGCAGCGCGTTGCGCTTATCCTCTTCCTCCGGCGTGTCTCCGTGCGGAATGAGGAGCCCGGCCAGCGCGGTAAGCACGCCATACTTCGCGCCTTTGGCGATCAGGTTGGGCAGCAGGTTGTAGTAGGCGGCGCGCACGGCGAAGCCCTTGGGGTCGTTCGCGGCGGCGTGCCACGCGCCGCGCCAGCCCTCCTTGGCGGGGTTGTAGAAGGCCCAGCCCAGAGAGTCGATCAGCGGATCGGCGCCCGCGCGGCTGGCGAAGTTCGGGTTGCCGGCCGACTTGAGCACCCATTCGCGCTTCTGGCGCTCGGGCATGTCGGGATACTTCTCGTCGAGGTAGGTCATGCCGGCCAACTTGTTGGCCAGCGTCTCGTCGTACATGGCTTCCTGCGCGTGCTGCACGGCCGCGCCCGCGCCGCGGAACAGCGCGCCGAAGGCCGGCACGCTCTCGAGCCGCTGCCACGCCTTGGCGAACGCCGAAAGGTCCTGCGCGTAGGGCTTGAAGCTGCGCGGCTGCTGCGACAGAGGACCTCCGCCGATGATCTCTCCGGGGTGGGGGTTGTCGCCCATGATGCCCTGCCACGCTCCTCCCAGGTCGTACATGCCGCGCTCGATGAGCCTGCGCAGCTCCGGGCCGACCTTGCCGGTCCGGTAATAGGCCCGCGCCACCTCGCGCATGGGCCGCATCAGCCGTTCGCGGCTGCCGGCCGGGAAAACGCCCGCCGG
>MWBF01000551.1 GCA_002068935.1 Chloroflexi bacterium ADurb.Bin325 | reverse complement strand
CGGCGGCCGGGCTGTTGTGGGTGCGCGCGGTCGCGCTGGGCACGGGGTTCGCGGTGGGGCTGGCGCGCTTCCGCGGTAAGCCGGGCGTGCACCGTCCGCCGCTGACGCTGGCGCAGCGGGCGGTCAAGCGGGCGTTCGACATCGGCCTGGCCGCGGCCGGCCTGGCCGTCGCCGCGCTGCCGATGGCGCTCATCGCCGGCGCGGTGCGCCTGGATTCGCCCGGCCCGGCCCTGTTCAGCCAGACGCGCATCGGTCAGGATGGCCGCCCGTTCCGCATCTACAAGTTCCGCACGATGGTCAGCGGCGCGGAGGCGCTCCTGCCCGGCCTCGTGGATCTGGATCGGCTCGCCCAGCCCGCGTTCAAGCTGCCGCATGACCCGCGCGTGACGCGCGTGGGCCGTTTCCTGCGCCGCTGGAGCCTGGACGAGCTGCCCCAGCTCGTGAACATCCTGCGCGGGGAGATGAGCCTGGTGGGGCCGCGGCCGGAGGAGGCCGCGCTCGTCGCGCGCTACAACGACGACCAGCGCCGCCGGCTGGCCGTCAAGCCCGGGCTGACCGGGCCGATGCAGGTGAACGGCCGCGGCGACCTGTCGTTCGAGCAGCGCCTCGCGCTGGAGCTGGATTATATCGAGCACTACTCGCTGCGCCGGGATCTCGTGCTGCTGCTGCGGACGATACCGTCGGTGATTAAAGGGCAGGGAGCCTATTGACACATGGCTCCCAACCTTGTATAATATGTCTACGAACGAGGTGCCCCGGACTGCACGGGGACTGATGGCATGGCTGAAATGCCGTGCGCCTGTTGGTCGATGAGACGGTCGCCCACTGAGCAAATCAGTGGGCGACTGCCTTTCCGGCCCCTTTCGCCTCACCTGATCTCAACGAAGCGAACCTTGTCAGCATAGAGCAAGTAGGCCTGGCGCAATTCATCGCTTCCGTGACGGCGCTCATCCCGGTTGTACAGAAGGTCAAACGAATAGGCCACGAAATCCGCCAGTTGCAGCCCTGCATAGAAAGCAGAAAACCCAAACCAGGGCAGCTCCGCAAAGTGCGAGGGTTCTCTCCGCGCGCTTTCCCACTCGCGGTAAGCGTCTAACAAACGCCGATCCTGCACGCTCGAATGCAGATCCGAACGCATATCCATCATCAACAACCCCGGCAGATCTGTCTCCGTCAACGCAAGCTCCAGCTCATTGAGCAGACGCCAAAACGCCAACCGATATAAGTCGGCCTCCGAGGCGACATACTCCGATAGATCACGCTTATCGACCCGCGTCACAAAGATGCGGCAGGGAAGCTGAGCAATCAACGCGGCAATGTCGGTTATGAGCTGAACGCACACGGACCAGGCCAGATTC
>MWBF01000550.1 GCA_002068935.1 Chloroflexi bacterium ADurb.Bin325 | reverse complement strand
CGCGGCCCAGCCGTCGACCCAGTTCAGCCTGATCGAGATGCGCCGGCTGGATCCCTGCGAGAACCGCGGCATGCACAACATCTTCGTGACGATCGTGGACGGCGCCGGCAACCCGGTGGACGGCGTGACGATCGTGCAGTCCCCGTCGGGCGAGCCCGGCAACGTGCTCGACAAGGCCGTGTCCGGCTCGAAGGGGCCCGGCAAGGCCGAGTTCATCATGTGGAAGTTTGCGGAGTACGCCGTGTATGTGACCAACGACGGGGCCACCCCCGGCAGCTCGGACATCGCCAGCCCGCTCCACTCCAACTTCACGGACGAGGCCAACTGCGCCGACGGCGGCGGCGGCAACACCCTGTTCCACAACTCGTTCGCCGTCACCTTCCGCAAGAACTTCTAACAGCGCGGCGCGGGGCGCGCCCCGCCGGCCCATCGCAGAGCCGTCCCCCCGGGGGCGGCTCTCTTTTTCCCCGATGCACGCGAGCCGCGCAAAAGCTGGTATACTCGCGGCGTGGGATCGCCGTTGCCGACGCGTAATCCTCCCACAGGAGTTGAACAGACCGTGACCGCATTTTCCTCAGCCCTGGATCTCGTGCTGCGCGCGCTCGAACGGACGAAACGCCCCCGGATCGACGGCCGCTTACAGGTGCGCGGGCTGGCCGCGCCGGTGGAGATCTTCCGCGACGCCTGGGGCGTGCCGCACATCTACGCCCAGAACATGCACGACCTGCTGTTCGGCCAGGGGTTCGTCCATGCCCAGGATCGGCTCTGGCAGATGGATTTTCAGCGTCGGCTCGTCAGCGGCCGGCTGGCCGAGGTGCTGGGGCCGCCCCTGCTCGACGTGGATCGCCGCATGCGCATCCTGGGGATGCGCCGCGTGGCCGAGCAGGAGGTCGGCCTGCTGAACGGCGACCTGCGCGGGGAGCTGGAGGCCTACGCGGCGGGGGTCAACGCCGGCATCGCGCGGCAGCCGCTGCCGGTCGAGTTCGCCCTGCTGCGCTATCGCCCGGAGCCCTGGACGCTCGCCGACACCCTGTCCTGGCCCAAGATGATGGCGTGGAGCCTGTCCGTCAACTGGGAGACGGAGCTGCTGCGCGTGCGGCTGGCCGAGGCGCTCGGCCCCGCGCTGGCCGCGGAGCTAGAGCCGCGCTGGCCGGATCACTGGCCGGTCGTCGCGCCGTCCGCGGCCGCGACGGTCGTGGACCCGCGCGCGGCGGCTGCGCCGGCGGCCCCGCCCGACCTGGGATGGCCCGACCCGGCCGCCGCGCCGCCGTCGCCGGAGCCGGCGATCCGGCTCAGCTCCGGGGACGGCAGCCCGGTCGGCAGCAACAACTGGGTCGTGGCGGGCCGCCGCACGCGATCCGGGCT
>MWBF01000549.1 GCA_002068935.1 Chloroflexi bacterium ADurb.Bin325 | reverse complement strand
AGGCCCCTCCCGACCTGCGCACCAGCGGGCCGCAGCGAGGCTACTGCCGCTGCAACGATTCGGGGGTGTCCTTCAGCACGGCCGTGATCGTCGATTCCTGCCCGTCGCGCATGATGCGCAGCGTGACGGTCTGGCCGACCTCGGTCTCCTCGTCCAGATATGCGTTCAGATCCTCCCACGCGCGCAGCGGCCGCTCATCGATGGCCGTGATGATGTCGCCGCCCACAAAATAACGCCGGTTGCCCAGGATGACCTCGTCGGTCGCGCTGCGGATGCCTGCCAGATCCGCGGGGCTGCCGCGATAGAGCCGCGCCACCAGCAGGCCCGACTCGACCGGCAGGTTCAGCGCCTGCGCCAGCGCCGGGCTGATCTCATAGCCCAACTCCTCGACGCCCAGCCAGGGGTGCGGATAGCGGCCGTCCGCGATCAGCGCGGGGATCACCCGCCGCACCTTATCGACCGGGATCGCCAGCCCGACGCCCGCCGAGGTGCCGGTCGGGGAGTAGATGGCCGAGTTGACGCCGATCAGCCGGCCGCGGAAGTCGAGCAGCGGCCCGCCGGAGTTGCCCCGGTTGATGGACGCGTCCGTCTGGATCACCCCGCGCAGCACCGAGCTCTGCGTCTCGATGGTGCGGTTGACCGCGCTGATGATGCCCTCGGTCATCGTGCGCTCGAACTGGCCGAACGGGTTTCCGATGGCGATCGCGGTCTGCCCGACCCGCAGCCCGGCGGATGAGCCGATCTCCAGCGGGAGGACGCCCTCCGGCACGGAATCCACGTGCAGCACGGCGAGGTCGTTCATCGGGTCCGCGCCCACCACCTCCGCCGGCGACGCCACCGCCTCGCCGAAGGCGACCTCGATGCGCCGCGCGTCCGCGATGACGTGATAGTTCGTCACGACGTGGCCCTGGTCATCCCACAGAAAGCCGGACCCGCTGCCCTCCTCCGGGTACTCGCCCCAGAAGAACCCCGACCGCACGACCTGCGTGGTGATGTTCACCACGGCCGGCGCGGCCCGCTCGTAGATCGCGATGCGCCGGGCCTCCACGCTGTCGGCCGAATCGACCTCGGTTGCAACAGCCGGGGCCGGCGCAGCGGCCGGCGCGGGCGTCGGCGTCGCCACGACGACGATCACCTGCGGCGTGGCCGCCGGGACGACGATCGGCTGGGGCAGCATACATCCGCCCAGGACGCCGGACAGCGCTAGGGCCAGCAGGACAACAGCTCTCTTCTTCATATTTCACGTCCGTTCCGGGCGGTCAACCGCTGCCGCCGCGCAGCCTCCGGCGGAGGCTCTGCCGGTGTCTTTCCGAACTTAGAGCCCATCCGAAAACCTGCTGAGCGCCCGGCCTCACCCCCTCGGCTCCCCCTCTCCTGACCTTGGCGAGCC
>MWBF01000548.1 GCA_002068935.1 Chloroflexi bacterium ADurb.Bin325 | reverse complement strand
AGGCCTCATGAGCGAACCGGTCATCCTGCGCCCGCGCCGCGACGGACCCTTCTACGAGCTGCGGCCGGCCGCCGGCGGCGGCTTCCGCTGCGTGCCTTACTACTCGGAGCCCGACGGTGGCCGCGTCATGACCCCGTCCGAGGCGGCCGAATATGCCGCCACGGTGAGACGGATGCCCGACTCACTCGTGATCGGCGACCCCAGGACCCTACTGCCGCGCCTGATGCGCGACTCCCAGGAGGAGACGACATGATCCTGATCACCATCCCCGACGGCCGACTCTGCGCCGAGCCCCGTATCAACGACCTGCCCAGCGGCGCTCGCGTGGCCAACGTGCGCGTGGCCAGCAACTACCGCGTCAAGGACGGCGAGGAGTGGGTCTCCGAGGGCATGTTCTTCGACGCGGCCCTGTACCGCGGCGTCGACACGCTGGCGACCTACTTCACCAAGGGCAGCCCGATCGTGATCTTCGGCCAGCTGCAGGAGCGCGAATGGACCGACCGCGACGGCAACCCGCGCAAGTCGCTCGAGATCGCGCGCGCTGACTGGGCCTTCCCGCCCAAATCGGCCGAGGACGGCCGTCAGGCCACGCCTGCGACCGAGCCGCGGGCCAAGGTCCAGCCCCAGATGGCCGCGACGACGTCCGCCCCGGCCGGCGACGACGGGATCCCCTGGTGAAGGGCGCGCGCGGCCTGGACTGGCGGCCGATCGACCCGGACGAGATCCCCGCCCGGCTGACCCGCTCGCGGGTGAGCAAATACGCCGTCACGCTGGCCGAGTTCGTGCGCAGCGGCGCGGCGGCGGTCGAGCTCGACATCGAGACGCTATCCGGCACGCACTCGGTAGCCCATAGCCTGCGCAGACAGCTCCGCGCCATGCAGCTCGAGGGGCGCGTCGCCGTGGTCAACCGTCAGGGGCGCGTCTTCCTGGTCAGGACAGCGGCGTGAATACAGCCATCGCCGCGGCCGTGATGTGGCCAGATACCCCATGGTGGTATCTGGCCCTGGCCGCGCTGATCCTGCTGGCGGCCGGGTTCACGCTGGGCTGGATCGGCTGCGCGATCTGCGCGAGCGGCAAGCGGGAGGACGCCTGCCGGGCGGCCTACAACGAAGGCATCAGGAGAGCCGCACAGACCAGGGCGGAGCTGTTCGAGCTTGCCACTGACGGACTGGATGCTGGTGATGAGCCGTGACGCCACTGGGTTGGACGATCGTCATCCTGACAGTCGGCCTGATCGGCCTGCTCACCGCGCTGGCGCTGACGGCGATGACGATGCTGCCGTGACGGACAAGCTCGACAGCTACGTCGTCCTCATCCGCCATGGCCGTCCCCGCCGCCGTGACTACGAAGTGGTGCGCGTCCTGGCGCGCGACTCGGCCAGTGCACGGCGGAC
>MWBF01000547.1 GCA_002068935.1 Chloroflexi bacterium ADurb.Bin325 | reverse complement strand
TTGCCGTGGTCGATGTGGCCAATCGTCCCAATGTTTACGTGCGGCTTCGTCCGCTGAAAGACTTCCTTCCCCATGGACGGTATCCTCCTAGAAACCCTTCACCTTTGGGCGTTAAGTCGCCGCCGAAAAGCCTGGCCAGGCCAGACAGCGGCGGCGATCAAAAGACTCAAACGCGACAAGCCCACGATCAGATTTGAACTGATGACCCCGTTCTTACCAAGAACGTGCTCTACCGACTGAGCTACGTGGGCGGCCGATACAATCGATCATCACGGGGCGTCCGCCCATGATCGATTGCCAGTGGGCAGGGAAGGATTCGAACCTCCGAAGGCTAATGCCATCTGATTTACAGTCAGCTTCCTTTGGCCGCTTGGATACCTGCCCATATCGCTTGTAAAGTGCTGCCGGGACGGTCGTCCCGCAAGCCGACGGCCGGAATTGAACCGGCAACCCTCGACTTACAAGGTCGATGCTCTGCCGATTGAGCTACGTCGGCGCTGCTCACAGCCCGCTATAGCACCGACACGCGCCCAGCGCTGCGAACAGTGAGTATATGCGCACAAGCCGTTAAAGTCAAATCACGGCCTCTCCGTCGCGCGCCGGCTCGCCGCCGCGCTGCGCCTGTCGCGCGGCCACCAGGGCGATGGATCCGGCCACCGCCGCGTTGAGCGACGCCACCTTCCCGTACATCGGGATCGTGAGCAGCCAGTCGCACTTCTCGCGCACGAGCCGCGCCAGCCCCTCGCCCTCCGCGCCGACCACGAGCACGATGCGCCCCTTGAGATCCGCCCGCGCCAGCGGCATCGCGCCCGGCCCGGCGTCCAGCCCCGCGACCCACATGCCCGCGGCCTTGCAGCGGTCGAGCGTCTGCGCCAGGTTGTGCACCACCGCGATCCGCAGGTGTTCGACCGCGCCCGCGGAGGCGTTCACCGCGGCCGGCGTGATCTCCGCCGAGCGGCGGTCGGGCAGGATCACGCCCAGCACGCCCATCGCCTCCGCCGTGCGCAGCAGCGTCCCCATGTTCTGGACATCCTGGAGATGATCGAGCACGAGGAGCAGCGCGTCGTCGGGCAGGTTGTCGGCCAGCAGGTCATCCAGCTCTGCATAAGCGTAGGGGTCCACCTCGGCCACAACGCCCTGGTGGTTCACCGGGCCGACCGCATCCAGCGCCTGCCGCGAGACCTCCGTCACCCGGATGCCGCGCAGCCGCGCGCGCGAGGCGATCTCGCCGGGGATGCCGGAGGTCGAGGAGCCCTCGGCCAGGTGGATCCGATAGACGCGGCGGCGGCCGGCCAGCAACATCTCCAGGACCGCGTGGCGGCCATAGACGAACTCGTGCCTGCCCGCAGCCGCGGCGGGCGCGGCAGGCTTGCGCGGCCCCGTCCCGCTGCCCCGTGCGGGC
>MWBF01000546.1 GCA_002068935.1 Chloroflexi bacterium ADurb.Bin325 | reverse complement strand
GGGGCATTCCTGCTTGCTCGCCTGCCCGGCCACCCCGTACCGGTCGAAGGGCTGGCCCTGCGGGTGGAAGTAGACCGCCTTGACGTTGGTCACATCCCAGCGGAAGATGACGCACTCGCCCTGTTTGATGGTTGTGCGATCCGCCGAGAAGCTGATGCCGGGCACGGTCGGCGGCGGGGGCGGCGGCGTAGGCGTGGGCGGCGCAGGGACGCGGATGCCGACCCAGACCGTCTGCCCGAAGCGCACGCCCTTCGAGTTGGCCATCTGCCAGAAGCCCTGGTAGACGCCGGGGGCCTGCGGCGCGGTCAGCGGGACGCTGATGTCGATCGTCTGGCCCGGCAGGACGATCCGGCCGACCCGAACCGGCTCGCCGCCCATGCGCGCGGCCGCGACATTGCCGCGCACGTAAGTCAGCGCGAAATCGGCGGGCCAGCTACAAGTGCCGGAGTTGCGCACGCGCCAGGTCTTGGTGAATTTCTGGCCCTTGCGCAATGGCGGCGGCGCCTTCATGTTGCGATCGTCGTAGTTCAGGTCGGTCACGTACGTCAGGCCGTCGATGCAGGGCACGGGCGTGGGCGTGAACACGGGCGTCGGGATGGGCGTCGGCGTCGCGGGGAGCGCGATCGGCGGCGCGCCCAGGTATTCCTCGGCCAACCGCGCGATGACGCCCCGCGTCTGGAGCGTAGCAAGCGCGCGGTTGAACTCTGGCCGCAGCGATGACCCCTTCCGAACCGCGATGACATAGGCCTGCGGATAGAGCCCCTCGCCGGCCAGCCTGACCTTGCCCTGCGCCGCGAACGCGCGCGCCGGCTCGAGATCCAGCATCGCTACGTCGATCAGCCCGTCCTCGAGCGCCCATATCATCTCGTCGGGCCGGATATAGGCCATCAGATTGGGCGCAGGCATCAGCCCGCTGTCCACCAGCGTCTCCCGGAGGAACGACTGATAGACGGAGCCGGCCTGCACGCCCACCTTGCGCCGGGCAAGGTCCTTGACGTCCTGAATGCTGAACGTCGCATCGGATCGCGCGAGCAGTCCATCGCGCCCGACATAGTAGATGTTCGTGAAGTCCACCTCGGCGAGGCGCTGGGGCGTCAACGAGATCGCGCCGATGGCCGCGTCCACCTGGCCGAGCTTGAGCGCGTCGAGCAGGCCCTCGAACGCGAAATCGCTGAACTCGACCTTCACGCCCAGTTGGCCGACGACCTCTTTCATGAGCGCCACGTCGAAGCCGGTGGGCGCAAACTGGCTGTCATAGCTGGAGAAGGGCGGATTATCGAGGGATGTGCCGACTACGATCTTGCCCGCAGCCCTCACCCGCGCCAGATCATCGCTCGCGGGCCGCGCCGCGGCCCGCGTGGGCGGCGGCACGGTCGCGACCGCCCGAGGCGTCCCCTGCTCCAGCGGCGCAGAGGCGGGCGCGCCAGCGAATACGCCGACC
>MWBF01000545.1 GCA_002068935.1 Chloroflexi bacterium ADurb.Bin325 | reverse complement strand
TAGCCGGGTCGCTTTCCCCATCAACCCGGCCTCGATCCAACGAGATGGAGCGGTTGCAGACATGCCACTGTCACACGCGGCCAGGGTCATCGAACGGTGTCGCGCCTTCTACGCCGCGCGCGAGCCGGGCCACTTCCTGATCAACGCGCAGGTGCCGGCCGACGCGCCGGCCATCCCGCCGCTGTACGACTTCGACCTGGATCGGCAGCTGGACGCCTGGCTCGACGCAAACCTGGAGGCGGCGCGGCCGGGCTGGGCCGCCAAGGTCGGGCTGGACGACGATACGCTGCCCTCCATCTGCCCGCGCTTCGGCATCGCCGAGCACAGCGCCTGGCTGGGCGCGGAGGTGCGCCTGCAGGAGACCACCTGTCTGCCGACGCCGCTGCTCGACTCGCTCGACGACCTCAGCCCGCTGCGGATCAGCCCCGAGACGCGCTGGTACCGCTACATGCGCGACGGCTACGCCCATCTCCGCAGCCGGCAGAACGGCGACTTCATCCTCTCGGTGCGCGGCACCATGACGCCGATGGACATCGGCAACGCGGTGCGCGGGGATGCGCTCTTCAGCGACTTCCTGCTCGACCCGGCCGGCGCGCACCGTCTGATGGCCTTCCTCACGGCCGCGGTCCGCTGGTATTACGACCAACTGCTGGGCTGGGCCGACGAGGTTGCCGGCGGCCACATCTTCATGTATCATAGCAGTTGGATGGCCGCGCGCTCCATCGGCCACATCACCAACGACGCGGCAATGCTCTGTAGCCCGACGATCTACGACACCTATGGCTTCCCCTACGAGCAACAACTGATCCAGGGCTACGCCGGCGTGCTCTTTCACGTGCACAACCAGAAGCTCCATTTTGCGCCGAGGGCGGCCCAACTGCCGAACCTGAGGCTGTTGGAAGTGACCAACGATCCCAAGACGCCGGTCGCGCTCGAAGACCTGCCGCGCGTGCTGGCCGCGACCGGCCGCGCCAACCTGATGCTCTACGGCACGAGCGACGAGGTGCGGGCGCACCTCGCCGAGCTGCGCGGCCGCAACGTCCTGTTGAGCGTCGCCTGTCGCGATCGGGCCGACGCCGAGGATATCGTCGCGTTCGTGCGCGCCCACTCGAAGCCGCTGGCGTGAGGGCAGCGCAATCACAGGTTCAGGAGCTCGTAGCGCGCCGTTTGGCGCACACTGCGGGCTTTCTTTTTGGGATGCGCCATCCACCCCTCCAGCAAACTGGCGCAGAGTGCGCCGGGGCCGGTATAATCCCTTCAGGAAGGAGCACGCTCTCCGCGATGTCCGGCCGTTGGCGCATCATCTTCCTGCTCTCTGTCGCCGTCCTGGCCGGGTGTCGGGCCCGCCCTACGCCCGCGCCCGCGCCGACGCGCACGCCCGCGGCCAGCCCGACCGCGGCCGCGACGGCTACGCCGGTCCGGCCGACCGCCAGCCCGCGGCTCGCC
>MWBF01000544.1 GCA_002068935.1 Chloroflexi bacterium ADurb.Bin325 | reverse complement strand
GGTCACGTCGTGCGGCCCCTCGCCCGCCAGCGTCGCGGACAGATGGGCCGGGCTGTTGGTCAGACCGGCAAAGCCCGCGAGCGGGGCCGAGAGCGCGCCCCAGGCCAGCGTCGGGCCTGTCAGCCCCAGCTCGGCCAGCGCGGGGTCGCCGTCAGCCTGGGCAAACACGATGGAATCGCCCGCGGCGCTGGACGGGTTGAGGCTGTAGCTGCGGGGCCGCGCGCCGGCCGCGGGGTTCAGCTCGTTGAGGAGCAGCACGGTGCGCTGCCCCGTGCCCGCGACCGGGTCGGTCAGCACCGTCAGGTCTGTCCCGGATAGCTCCAGCCCGGCGATGGTCGGGTGCAGCACGAACGCGGCCGTGTCCGAGGCGAACCCGCGATGCTCGGCGGGCGGCGCGCCGAGCGCCAGGTAGTGCAACACCTGGAGGCCCTGCACGCCCGCACGCAGCGCATCCGCGCGCAGCGTCGGCAGCGCCAGGGCGATCTGCCGGTCGGTAACGTCCTCCGGCCGCGGGATGACCTCGATCCCGCCGATGCTGACGCGCGTGATATCCCCGCGCAACTGCGTCCCGCGGATGAGCAGGCGGCTGGTTCGGACGATGGGCCGGCCCGCGGCCTCGGCCGCGACCACCTCCGCGATGAGCGCGCGGCTGAACGGGACCGCGTAGACGGTGTAATCGCGCACGGGCAGCGCGGGCTGCGGCGTGCCCTCGTCCGGCTCGACCAGCACGACCGACGCCTGATAGGCCATCGAGAGCGAGTAGGTCGTCTGGAAGAAGACCGACCAGAGCTTCGACAGCTCCTCCAGGTTGAGGCTCAGCGGCGCAAAGCGCACGGTCTCGACCTGATCGGCCAGGTTGGAGCCGACCAGGAAGTGATAGGCGTCGGTCGGGTCCTGCGCATTGCGGAGGAGGGTGCGGATCAGGTCGCGCGAGAGCAACGGGCGCAGCTCCAGCGCGGCGACCGCGGCCGCGAGCAGCCGCTGCGGCTGGAGCTGAGCCTCGTCCCCGTAGAACGTCAGGAGGTAGTGCAGATCCAGCCCGGCCTGCGCGCGCTGCGCCAGCCCGCCGTCCGCGCGACGCAGCGGCAGGTCGGCGTTGCGCCAGGCCGCGTTGGGCACGACGTTGTACAGATACAGGTTGACCCGCGCCTCCGGCGTCAGGCCGGTCGGCGCATCGGGCCGGCGGGTCGTGACCCGCGCATCCGTGACCGCGCGGCGCAGGGCCGGCAGCAGCAGCTCCGCGAACCCTGCCGTAACAGTGGCAATCGCCAGATTGTTGCTCATCAGGCTCCCCCTCGACCCCGCTTCAGATAGTCATCCAGAGAGAGCGACGGCCCCGGCTGAGGCTGCGACCGGGGCGGCTCGGCCGGCGGCGGCAGGACCGCACGTACCTCCACGCGGCCGATCGTGACCCGGATGACGGGCGGCTGTGCCTCCGGCAGGCGGGCCTCC
>MWBF01000543.1 GCA_002068935.1 Chloroflexi bacterium ADurb.Bin325 | reverse complement strand
GAAGGCACGCCACTCCTTGTAGAGCGCCACGTACTGCGCCAGACGGCCGCGCGCCGCTGGCGAAAGGCCGGCCAGATCGCCGCTCAGGCCGAACATGCCGGGCAGCGCGGCCAGCACCGCGAAGTCCAGGCTGGCGGAGAAGGATGTCTCCCAGACCGCGTGCCACGGGGTCAGAATCGTCTCCGGCGGCTGTTCCGGGTCGGCGCCATACGGGATGACGGCCGGCCCCGCGGAGCGCAGACATGCCCACTTGCTCGTCCGCCCCGGCGGCAGGCGGAGCAGGCTGCCCTGGGTGATGCGGAGGACATCCACCGGTTCGGTCGTGTCGCTGAGAAAGTGGCCGTCGAAATGGCTGAGCGTGTGCAGATCCGAGCGCATCCCGCCGCTGGCGCAGCCCTCGAAGAAGGTCCGCGGGAAGCGGCTCCGCAGCGTGTCGAGCAGGCGATACCAGGCCGTATAGTAGGCGGACAGCCCGGTCGCGTCATGGCCCAGCTCGAAGTTGAAGTCCACCTTCATCCAGGCCAGCCGGTAGGTCTCCACCAGCCGGGCCATCTCGCCCAGGATGTACTCATAGGCGGCCGGCTGCGTCAGGTCGGGGTACATGAAGCCGTCCGCGCCGGGGAGGAACCATTCGGGGTGCGCGCGGACCGCGGGCACGGAGGCGTGGTTGCGCTCCGGCTCCATCCACAGCCCGAAGCCCAGCCCGGCCGCGCGCACCTCGTCGGCGAACTCCGCCATGCGCCCGCGGAACGCGCGCACCGGCTTCTCGCGCCAGTCGCCCACCTGGAGCGCCCAGTTGCCGTCGCTCGCGCCGTACCAGCCCGCGTCGATCACGAAGGCCTCGCAGCCGACCTCGCGCGCCGCGGCAAGCTGGCGGCGCAGCCGCGCCACATCCAGCGTCTCGAAGGCGTCGAACCAGGTGTTGTAGATGACGGGCGCGTGCGGCTTGGCCTCCGCGAGATAGCGGTCGAGCGCAAATGCGTGGAACGCGGGCGCGGCCAGCTCCGGCGCGCCGCGCGGCACGGACTGGACAAGGATCTCCGGCAGCGCGATCTGGCTGCCCGGCGGCAGCGCCAGCCGCAAGGCGTCGTCCGTCAGCCCCAGCTCGACCACGACGATCGGCCGCGGCGCGGTGCCCGTCGTCTCCGCGCCGACCCGCATCGCCCAGTTGCCGACCGGGAGGATGTGGAACGCGATGCCGTCGGCGTCGCCGGAGGCCGCCTCCGCCTCCAGTGGACGGAGACAGAGATAGGGCGTCCCGCCCTGCGTCGTCCGCCCGCCCGCGCAGCCGAGCGCCAGCGCGCCGTGATCCACGGCCTGCCAGCGGCCCTGGTTCTCGTCGCACCATGCGCTGGCCTGGCTGTAGACCTCATACCAGCCCGTGTTGAGAGGGAAGCGCGCCAGACAGCGGGCGAGGGCGAGGCTTGTTGCGCCCTCGTTCGTGAGCGTGTCGCGGCGG
>MWBF01000542.1 GCA_002068935.1 Chloroflexi bacterium ADurb.Bin325 | reverse complement strand
CGGCCGGGGCGGCTGAGCCGCGCGCGGCCGAGCCGCCGAGCGCGCTCGCCGGGGCATTCGGCAGCACGAAGGGGACCGCGTTCTCGCCCGGGTCCGCGATGCGGAAATCCGCGCCGATGCGGTAGTAGTTGCGGTCGTACAGGTGGTTGTCCAACGTCGCGGCCAGCGACGCGGTGAAGGCAGACAGGCTGAGCGTCAGCGTCAGCAGCATCAGCGGGGTGGAATAGCTGCCCGGCGTGCGCGCGAGCTGCCGCGCGGCCAACAGCGGACCGATCCCGCTGACATGCGCGAGCAGCCAGGCCAGGCCCCTCATGAACCACGGCGCGATCCGCAGCAGAAAGAGCGTGCAGGCAAACACGGCGAGCGCGGGGGTCAGGAAGAGCAGCGGGTTCTGAAAGGGGTCGCTGCCGAACAGCTCGCCGAGCGCCGCGCCCGCGATGCCGCCCTGTCTGCGCAGCAGATATGCGCCGTAGAGCACCGGGATCAGCAGGAGGAGGTCGAGCCAGGCGCGCTGCCACCACGGGCGTTGCAGCGCGCGCGCCCGCTCCTGCTTGTAGGTGACAATGGTGAGCCGTGCGGCCCCGAACGCGGGGACGACCTGCGCCAGCACGACCAGCGCGGCTGCGGCCAGCCCGAAACGCCAGGCCGTCTGCGTCATCCCCACGCGCAGCGTCGCCGCGCGGCTGAAATCGAGGAACGCTGCCGTGCTGCCGATGGTGCGCGTGATCCACAGGCTGGCGGGCCAGGCCGCAGCAAGCGCAACCAGCCCGAGGATGACGCCCTCGACCGCGGCCATCGCGGTCACCTGCAAGGCCGTCGCCCCGCGGCTGCGCAGCACCGCAAACTCGTTGCGGCGTTGGCCGACCGAGAGCGAGGCGACCAGCCCCACGAAGGCCAGGAGCAGCCCGACGATCGGGATGCTGAAGGCGTAGAGCAGGACGGTGAGCAGGCGCGATGCGAGCATGTACGCGCGCAGCGCGGGGGCCGGAGAGGTGGGCAGGGTCGTGCCCGGCAGGAGCGCGGCGATGCGCTGCTCCACCTGCGTCAGCCGCACGAGCAGCCGGGGCGCCTGATCCGCGTGGAGGGAGCCGCTGTCGAGCAGCAGATACCACGACGCCAGATAGGCCTTGTCGTTCAGATCGATCGAGACGCGGCCCAGGAACGACTCCTCCGGCACGAGCAACTGTTCGCCGAGGGCCGCCGGGCTGTAGAACCAGTAGGGGCTGTCCGGATCGCGCGGCTGCCAGACGCCGGAGACCCGGATCGGGAACTGCGGCAGTGCGCTTCCCGTCTCGCGCGGGGCAAAGACGACGTAGGTCTCGCCCACCTGCATCCCCAGCTTATCGGCCAGCGCGCCGCCGACCAGCACCTCCACCGGGCTATCCGCGTCCAGGGTCGCGTTGGCCGGCCACGCGCCGTCGGTGATGGTTATCTGATCGGCCAGCCCGCTGACGAAGCCGAAGGAGGTCCAGCTC
>MWBF01000541.1 GCA_002068935.1 Chloroflexi bacterium ADurb.Bin325 | reverse complement strand
GGCGGTCAGCCGCGATGTCCGGGTCAGGCCGCGCCACACCAGGGCGAAGATCTCCGGCGCGCCGAACAGATCCAACACCTGCAACAGCAGTTGTACGAGGCGCAGGCTGCCCTGCCGCCGCCGACCGTGCAGCCAGGGCAGCATCTCGGCGCGGCCGCCGCGCCGCCAGGCGCGCAGCCCGCCCGGCGCAAACAGGAGCGTCCCGACAAGCCCCGCTCGCAGCGTCGCGGTGAGCCGTGCGCCGCGCGCCGGCAGGAAGCGGACCAGGTTCGCCAGCCACTGCCATGCATCCACTGCCCGCCCGCCCAGCCACCGTCCGCCGGCGAGCGCGGCCCGTCTCGCCCGATCGCGCACGCTGTCCCTCGCTGTCCATGATCCGCCGCGCCAGCCGGCGCGGCTGCCAGGAGCCTATTATCCCGCAGGCAGCGCGGATTTTACAAGGCGGCAGGGTGAGGCAGGATGCCCGCGCGACGTTCAGGGGAGGCTCCTTCGACTGGCCTTGTGTCGGTTTGTAGTAAGCGCTTTAGCGCCCCGCGCCCGGCAAGGCGCTGAAGCGCCCACTACGAACCTCCCGCATCCTTCGACTGGCCTTGCGCCGTCGGTGACCTTGGGCCGTCCACCCGCTCAGGATGCGCGCGCATCTGGCATGGCCGGGCCTTACCTCACCGTCTTGCGTCGTCCACAAAAACAGGTATCATATATCCGTGACTCGCGCGTTGGCGAGGAATCGATCTGCACACACATGACCGATGTGAGGGAGCTATGAGCCATCTACCCATCCGGCTGCTCGCCCGGCCCGGCGAGACCGCGAACAGCGTACATTTCCAGGCGGCGTTTGCCGGCCTGCAGGAGCAGACCGTCGCGGATGAGGCGGACCCGGGCTGTGCTCCGGCCCGGCTGTTGACGGGCGATGGGCAGAGCTACGACCTCGGCAACCTGTGCGCGCCGACCGCGGTCACCTGGCGCGAGCAGCGCGTGGCCGACCTGGTCACGCACACCTATGCGGCCCCCGGCGTCTATGAGGCTGCGCTGCACTGGGGCGACGCGGTCGGCGCGGCCACGGCAGAGACCGACGGCCGCGCGATGGCCGTGACCACGGCCGCCGCGCCCGCGGTCGCCCTGTTCCAGATCAAGCCGCTGCCCGATGACCCCTTCCAACGGCTGGTCAAGCTCAAGGTGGAGGGGCTGCAACCGGGCCAGAGCGTCCGGCTGGATGCGGCCGCGGGCCAGGTGTGGCGGCTGGCGCTGGCGGAAGACGGGGGAGACCTGCTGGCCGCGGAGTTTGCGCTGACCTACGCCAAGCCGGGCCTGTACGTCGCCACGCTCGACCTGCTGGACGACGAGGGCTTCTGGCTGAGCACCCTCGCCGAGACGCCCCTCGAGATCCTGGAGCTCGCGGCCGCGCCCGCGGAAGAGGAGGCCGCGCCGTCGGCCGAAGCGCCGACGCCTGCCGTGGCGGAGACGGCAGCAGAGGCC
>MWBF01000540.1 GCA_002068935.1 Chloroflexi bacterium ADurb.Bin325 | reverse complement strand
CCGGCCCCTCTCCCGCACCGCAGGAGAGGAGAGATGCGGGTTCGTAGCAGGCGCTTCAGCGTCCCCGGACGCAGGCCCTCACCCCCGGCCCCTCTCCCGCACCGCAGGAGAGGGGAGATGCGGGTTCGTAGCAGGCGCTCACCCCTACGCCATCTCGTCTTCCAGCGGCGCGCTGACCAGGGTCGTATACACCGCGCCCGCGGGCCGTAGGTCGCTCTTGATAAAGCTGACCGCGGTCACGCGCTGCACGCCGATCTGCTCCACCACCGCGCGCTCGACCATCTGGCCGAGCGCGGCCTCGGCCGCGGGGCCGGCCCCGCGCGCGACGCGGCCCAACGTCAGATGCGGGGAGAAGCTGCGCTCCTCCGTCGGCCAGCCGAGCGGCGCTATATAACGCTCCACCGCGGCCTGGAGCTTCGCCAGCCACGGGCCGTTGCTGCGCACCGCGGCCCAGATCACCCGCGGGCGCCGCGTGTTCGGGAAGCAGCCGCGGCCCTCGACAATGAGCTCGAACGGCGGGACGCCCTCGCACGCCCGCGCCAGCGCGGCGGCGATCTCAGCAGCGCGGCCCGCGGGCGTGTCGCCCAGAAACTTCAGCGTCAGGTGGATGCCCTCCGGCGCAACCCATCTGACGCTGCCCGGCGGGGCCTGGCGCTTGAACCGGTTCTGCACCGTGGCCAGCGCCACGCGCAGCGGCTCGTCCAGCTCGATGGCGATAAACGTGCGAAGTATCGGATCCGGCATGGCTCCCCCGTCCGAAGATGGCGTCTACTGCTGCGCGCTGCGCGCCAGCCGCGCGCGCCGCGCGGCCAGGTTGTCCTCGCCGGTCGGCTCGGCCGCCATGGTCGCGGCGACCGCGTCGCCGACGCTCGCCTGGTTCACCTCGCTCAGCGCGGACAGCAGGTCGTTGAGCCGGTTCACCTCGGAGTCGATCTCCCCGGCGATGCGCGCGGCGGTCGCGCCGTCCACGTCCATCGCGTTGAGGACCTGCACCTGGGAGTAGATCGTGCCCATCGCGGCGAGCGTGTCGTCCAGGTTCAGCCGGGTGCGGCGCATCACGCGCGTGAGCCGGTCGAGCTGGCGCTGCTGCTCGCGGTATGCGGCCAGCGTCTTCGCCATCTGGCTGCGGATCTCGGGGTCCACCTCCAGCTCGACGAGCCGCTCCAGCCGCGCGATGCGGGCGGGCACCTCCTTGATGTCGCGACGGATGAGGTCGTCGTTCTCGAACAGCGTCAGCCGGTCCGCCAGTTGGCCGACGCGCTCCTCCCAGCTCTTCAGGCTCTCCGACACGCGCGCCAGCCGCTCAGCCAGCGGGCCGGGCCGCCGGCTCTTGATGAGGCTCTGGATCCGGCGGCGGTAGGAGACCGCGCGCTGGCGATATTCCGCGGGCGAGACCGCGTTCTTCCCAGGATACGCGTCCGCCGCGGCCGCGCGCTGCGGCTGGACGGCGGGCGCGGGCGCGACGCGGGGCTGCGGCTC
>MWBF01000539.1 GCA_002068935.1 Chloroflexi bacterium ADurb.Bin325 | reverse complement strand
CCCAGCCCCCGGCCCGGCGATAGCTCAGCCGGCCTCTGACCCCGCCGGCGCGCGGCCGAGATCCGTGAGGCCGAGCAGCAGCGCGGCCAGCAGCGCCAGCGCGCCCCCGAAGATGAACGGCGCGGAGGGGCCGAAGCCCTGCCAGCCGCCGAACCCCTGCCACAGGACGCCGGCGATGGCCGACGCCGGAAAGTCCAACACCCCCAGGAGCGCATTGTAGGTGCCGTAGGCCGTGCCGCGCAGCGCCGGGGGCACCAGATCCGCCACCAGCGCCTTCGCCGTGCCGTAGGTCAGGCCGTAGTAGACCCCGTACAGCGCATAGAGCGCCCAGATGTGCCACGCGCTCTGAGCGAGGCCGAACCCCAGATAGATCAGCGCATAGGCCACCCAGCCGCCGATGAGGATCGTGCGCCGGCCGATGCGATCCGATAGCGCGCCCGCGGGCGTGGAGATGACGGTGTAGATCAGGTTGAACGTGATGAGCATCCCCAGGATGCCCGCCACGCTCAGCCCGCGCTCCTGCGCGCGCAGCACCAGGAAGGCGTCGGACGAGTTGCCCAGATCGAACAGGCCGACGATCAGCAGGAAGATGATGAAGGGCCGGCCCAGGCCGCGGAAGATGAACTTCGGCGCGGCGCGCTGGCCGACGATCGGTACATCGCGCGCCAGCACGGATAGCGAAACGACCGCCAGCACCGCGGGGATGATGCTCACCAGGACGATGGTGCGGAAGACGTCCGCGCCCAGCGCGACCGCGCCGCGCTGCGCGGCCCATACGATGCCCAGCGCGATGAGCAGACCGAGCATCGCGCCGGCCGTATCCGCCGCGCGGTGGAAGCCGAAGGCCAAGCCGCGCTGCCGTCCGTCGATGGAGTCGGCCACGAGTGCATCGCGTGGGGCCGTGCGGATGCCCTTGCCCACGCGGTCGGCCCAGCGCGCGCCGGCCACCGCGCCCCAGGTGGCCGCGAAGTAGAAGAAGGGCTTGGCCAGCGCGGAGAAGCCATAGCCGGCGACTGCCAGCCATTTGCGCCCGCCCAGCCGATCCGATAGCCAGCCGGAGAAGAGCTTGAGCACGCTGGCGACGGCCTCGGCGATGCCCTCGATGACGCCGATAACGCCGGTCCTGAGGCCCAGCACGTTCGCCAGGAAGAGCGGCAGGATGTTGATGACCATCTCGCTGGAGATGTCCATCAGGAAGCTGGTGAGGCTGACCGCCCACACGTTGCGCGGGAGATCGCGGACGCCCGTCCGCGCGCGCGGCTCCTGCCGCGCCGGGGCCTGGGATGAGGATGTGGCCACGGTGAGACTCCTTATGGAGCAGGATGGCGAGTCTGGTGAGAGGCTGCGGCCCGTATTCTATCACCGGCCGGTCACAGGGCCATAGCGGAGCAAGGGGCTTCAAGTGTGTGTATAACGGCGGTTGCGTGCTCCGGCGTCCTTCGACTGGCCTTGCGCCGTCCACCCGCTCAGGATGCCCGGACAGGGGGCAC
>MWBF01000538.1 GCA_002068935.1 Chloroflexi bacterium ADurb.Bin325 | reverse complement strand
CCGCGGTGTCGTGCAGCGCCATCTGCAGCTTCTCATAGGCATACTTGTCGTGCATGTAGTGGATGACGTTCATCGTGTTGACATACAGGCCGGCCAGCCAGTCGCGGTAGAAGCGGAAGCGTTCCAGGACGGTGTCGTAGTCCAGCACGCCCTCGGGCAGCGGGGGCAGCGCGGGGCCGACCTGGTCGCCGCTGATCTCGTCGCGGCCCCCGTTGAGGGCCATGAGCAGCACCTTGGGCAGGTTGCAGCGCGCGCCGAAGAACTGCATCTGCCGGCCGATGCGCATGGCCGAGACGCAGCAGGCGATGCCGTAGTCGTCGCCGTACAGCGCGCGCATCACGTCATCGTTCTCGTACTGGATGGCGCCGGTCGCGATGGACACGCGCGCGCAGTACCGCTTCCAGGCCTCGGGCAGGTCCGCAGCCCACAGGACGGTCAGGTTGGGCTCGGGCGCGGGGCCGAGGTTGTCCAGCGTGTGCAACATGCGGAAGCATGTGCGGGTCACGAGCGTGCGGCCGTCCTCGCCCTGGCCCCCGAGGGCCTCGGTGACCCACGTCGGGTCGCCGGCGAACAGCTCGTTGTACTCGGGGGTGCGCAACTGGCGCGCCAGCCGCAGCTTCAGGCACAGGTCGTCTACCAGCTCCTGCGCGCCCGCTTCGTCCAGCGTGCCCTCGGTCAGGTCGCGCTGCAGGTAGATGTCCACGAAGGTGCTGACCCGCCCCAGCGACATGGCCGCCCCGTTCTGCTCCTTGATCGCGCCCAGGTAGGCGAAGTAGAGCCACTGGATCGCCTCGCGCGCGTTCGTGGCCGGGCCGGAGATGTTGCAGCCGTAGAGCGCGGCCATCGCCTTGAGCTTGTCCAGGAAGTCCAACTGCTTATCGAGTTCCTCGGACAGGCGGATGGTCTCCTCAGTCATCGGGCCGGCGCCGAGCCGGCGCTTGTCGTCCTGCTTGGCGGCGATGAGACGGTCCACGCCGTACAGCGCCACGCGGCGGTAGTCGCCGATGATGCGGCCGCGACCGTAGGCGTCGGGCAGGCCGGTGATGACGCCGCTGCGGCGCGCGGCGCGCATCTCGTCGGTGTAGACGCGGAAGACGCCCTCGTTGTGGGTCGTGCGGTACGAGAAGATCTCCTCGACGCGCGGGTCGAGGGTGTAGCCATAGGCTTCGCAGGCCGTGCGCGCCATGCGGATGCCGCCGAAGGGGTTCACGCCGCGCCGCAGCGGGGCCGCGGTCTGCAGCCCGACGATCAGCTCGCGGTCGCGGTCCAGATAGCCGGGTTCGTAGGTCAGCAGCGAGGAGATGGTCGAGGTGTCAATGTCGAGCACGCCGCCGGCCTCCGCCTCGGCCTGCAGGAGGCGCTGGACGGTGGCCGCAAGGGCCTGCGTGCGCTCGGTGGGTGGGGCGAGGAAGCTCTCGTCGCCCGTGTAGGGGGTGTAGTGGCGCTGGATGAAATCGCGAACGTTGATCTCACTGCGCCAGGGGCCGTCGTCGA
>MWBF01000537.1 GCA_002068935.1 Chloroflexi bacterium ADurb.Bin325 | reverse complement strand
CGGCGCAACAGCAGGCCGTCGAACGGTGCGCGGACGGTCTTGCGCTCGAGCCGGTACTGGGCTGCGACGATGCCGGCCTCGGCCTGCTTGATCAGGGCGCGGCCGCGGTCATAGGCGGCCTTGGCATCGTCGTACTGGCGCTGGCTTTGGAAGTTGGAGTCGAAGAGTTCCTTGGCTCGGAGATAGGCGGCCTCGGCGCGGGCCGCTTCCGCGGTGGCCAGGTCCTTCTGCGCCTGGGCCTCCTGCAGCCGGGCCTCCTCCTCGCGGGCATCGAGCTCGAGGATCACCTGTCCGGCCGTCACGCGACTGCCTTCGGGGATGGGTTGGGCGCTGATGATGCCGGGAGTCGGGGCGCTCAGGTTGACGCTCGCGGCCGGGAGCAGCACCGAGCGGGCCCAGCTGGAGGTGGGCTGCACCGGATCGCCGGATACAAGCGGCAGGCAGATGCCGAGCAGCAGGCCGATGACCGCCGCCGGCCGCTTAGAACCGCATGCGGAGGAAATGGATGAAATCACGGAAGAAGACATAAGCCAGAGGACGCCGGCCGATCGTGAAACTAGCCCGGCCCGAGAAGCCGGTGCGGAAGTCCTGCGACAGCTGGGGGGAAGGGGTGAAGGGCAGGAACGCGGCGAACCCGTAGGTGCCTCCACCGAAATCGAGGCCCTTGGCCACCTGCTCTTCATCGGTCAGCGAGGCGGTGTAGACCGTGGTGGGCTCGGCGTTGAATTTGATCTGCGCCTCGAGGGAACCCTTCTCGTGCAGGGCTGCGACAAGCAACGGCTGGTCCTGCTCGCGCAGTTGCACACGTACTCGCCAGGAGGACGGATCGACCAGGGTGACGAGCCCTTCGCCGAGGCGGATGTACTCGCCGGTCCGCGCGCTGAGATTCTGCGGCCCGATGACGATTCCGGAGATGGGGGCCGTGATCCGGGTGCGTTGGAGATCGGCGGCCAGTTTGTCGCGCATCAGGCCGGCGCGTGCGGCATTGATGCGCGCGATCTGCAGTTGGCCTTCCTCGGAGAGGGCAAGGGCGGTGTCGGCCTGAACCCGGTAACGTTGGTATTCCTGGTCGGCCTGCTGGAACTGGAGCTGGAGGTCGTGGTCGTCCAGCGCGAGCAGAAGGTCCCCCTTTTTGACTTCGGCTCCAAGTTGCGCCTGAAGCTGCTCGATGCGGCCCGAGACCTCGGCGGAGACGTTCACGAGGTTGACCGGCTCGAGCGTGGCGGTGCCGGAAACCTGCATCTGTTTCGGGTAAAGCAGGGCGAGGATGATGGCGCCGATCGGCAGTGCGGTACGGAGAAAATTCCGACGGCCGCGGGAACGCAGGTGGCGGATGCGCCAGCTGTAGAGCGCGTTGGACCAGCGTAGGGTCCGCCGGTTGTGCCACGTCAGCGCCGTGCCCAGCGAGTGACCGCCGGAGTAGGCCAGATCACGCATCTGCAGGAAGCTGCTGCGGACCTTGTCGGGATCGCGCTGGCCCTCGAACAACAGCATGCCGCAGACGTGG
>MWBF01000536.1 GCA_002068935.1 Chloroflexi bacterium ADurb.Bin325 | reverse complement strand
CATGATGATGCCGCTGACGCCGAAGATGACGGTGCTGATCAACATCCAGCGCATCAGATCGACGGTCAGGGCCTGCTGCGCGGGGCTGAAGCCGGGGGCCAGGACGGCCCGGACGAGCCACGGGGCCGCGACCGCAGCCGCGGCCGCGACCAGGGTCAGCAGGAGCAGCACCAGATTGGTCACCGCGCTGAAGACGCGCCATGCGCCGGCGAGATCGCGCCGGGCAACGCAGCCGGCAAAGACGGGGATGAACGCCGAGCCGAGCGCGCCGCCGGCGATGAGCTGGAACAGCAGGTCGGGCACGCGGAACGCGGCCAGGTATGCATCCAGGTCGGCGCCGGTGCCGAAGCGCGCGCTGATGATCATCTCGCGCGCCAGCCCGGCCATGCGGCTGAGGAAGAACAGCGCCATCACGAGCGTCGCCGCGCGCAGGATGCGGCGGCTGATGCCGGCCGCGGCGCTGCCGGGCGTCTCGGCCGCGACGGGGGGCGGGCTGGTGCGGGCGGGTGATTGCATGGGCCGGATTATATCACGATATGGAGGAGAAGATGGGCCGGGAAGATCAGGGCGTGCAGAAGAGCCGTCATCGCTATCAGGTGATCCCTCGCGTGCTCTGCTTCGTCACCCACGACGACGCAGCGGACGGCGCAGCGGTGCTCCTGCTGCGCGGCGGGCCGCACAAACGCCTCTGGGCAAACCGTTACAACGGCCTGGGCGGCCACGTCGAGAGCGGCGAGGACATCTATGCCGCGACGCGGCGCGAGGTGCGCGAGGAGGCCGGGCTGGAGATCCACGACTTGTTGCTGCGCGCGGTCGTCCACGCCGACGCCGGGGACCCCACGTTGGGGATCCTGTTCTTCGTCTTCACCGCACGGGCCGATTCCAGGGCGGTGACGCCCTCCGCCGAGGGCGCGCTGGAATGGCGGCGACAGGACGCGCTGCCCCTCGCGGAGATGGTCGAGGATCTGCCCGTGCTGCTGCCGAAGGTGCTCGCCATGCAGCCCGCCGACCCGCCTCTGTTCGTGGCCTACTCATATGACGACGCCGACCGGCTGCAGATGCACTTTGCGGAGCGCGTGTAGGCCGAAGGACGCAGGGAAACGCTGGGGCCGGTCTCTGACCGTGCCCCCCGGCGCTCACGCAAAGGCGCAAAGAACGCAGAGAAATGCTGGGGCCGGTCTCTGACCGTGCCCCCCGGCGCTCACGCAAACGCGCAAAGAACGCAGAGAAGTGCTGGGGCCGGTCTCTGACCGTGCCCCCCGGCGCTCACGCAAAGGCGCAAAGGCCGCAGAAATGCTGGGGCCGGTCTCTGACCGTGCCCCCTGGCTCGGTCGGAGACCGGCCAGAGCCGGTTGCTCGGATGATCTCTAACGGCCAAACGTCCGCAGGAAGCCCAGCAGCGCATCGCTGACCGCGTCCGGCTGCTCCAGGGGGCTCAGGTGTCCGGAGCGCGGGATCATGACCAGCCGTGCACCGGGCGTCGCGGCCGCCATGTCCGCCATGCCGGCGG
>MWBF01000535.1 GCA_002068935.1 Chloroflexi bacterium ADurb.Bin325 | reverse complement strand
CTACTGCCTGGGCACGGGCAACAGCGTGGCGAACTATATTCCGCTGGATAACTACCTGGCGATGCAGGACGAGGGTCGGCGCTATCAGAGGTAAGCGTCTGTTCGAGAACCTGCTCTGGCCGGTCTCCGACCGAGCCAGGGGCGGATGTTTGGACAGGATTTACAGGATTTACAGGATTTGGTTGAGCGTCTGCCGGAAAACCTGCTCTGGCCGGTCTCCGACCGAGCCAGGGGCGGTTGTTCGGACAGGATTTACAGGATTGACGGGGTTTGGCTGAGCGTCTGCCGGAGAACCTGCTCTGGCCGGTCTCCGACCGAGCCAGGGGCGGTTGTTCGGACAGGATTTACAGGATTTACAGGATTGACGGGATTTGATTTCACGTCTTTGCAGTTCGGATCGGAGCTACCATGTCAACTTATCGCACCGTCTTTGTGACCGAGCGCGGGCTGGTCCATCAGCAGGCCGCGCTGCGCGACGCGCCGCCGGAGCTGGCGGTCGTCATGCTCCGCCAGCCCGCGCGCGCGGAGCTGCTGGCCCAGCTCGCGGACGCGGATTTTCTCATCAGCGAGCGCATGGGCGTCATCGACGCCGAGCTGCTGGCGGCCGCGCCGCGGCTGAAGCTCATCGTGCGGCTCGGCTCGCTGGCGTACGACATCGACCGGGCCGCGGCCGAGGCGCGCGGCGTCCGCGTGGTCGTCTGGCCGCAGCCCGGGGTGATCCGCGTCGCGGAACATATCGTCTTGCAGATGCTGGCGCTGACGAAGCGGCTGCGCGAGGTCGAGGCGATCGCGCTCGCGGCGGAGGACTGGGGGCCGAGCCGGCGCACGGACGAGGACACCTTTGCGTATAACTGGTCGGGCCGGCAGGGCCTCGGCGGGCTGGCGGATCAGGCGGTCGGCATCCTGGGGTTCGGCGAGATCGGCGCGGAGCTGGCGCGGCGGCTGCGCGGGTGGGAGTGCTGCGTCAGCTATCACCGCCGGCGCAGGCTGCCCGCGGAGGTCGAGGCAGAGCTGGGCGTCACGTATGCGACGCGGGACGCGACGCTGGCAGGGAGCGACTTCGTCGTGAACCTGCTGCCCTACTTCCCAGAGACCGACCTGACGCTGGGCGCGGCCGCGTTCGGCCAGATGCGCCGCGGCGCGTTTTTGGTGAGCTGCGGGAGTGGGAGCGTGATCGACGAGGCCACGCTGGCCGAGGCGGTGCGCAGCGGGCAGTTGGGCGGCGCGGCGCTGGATACTTACGAGTGGGAGCCGCTGCGCGCGGACAACCCGCTGCGCCGGCTGGCGGTCGAAGAGCCGCGCGCCAACGTGCTGCTGACGCCGCACATCGCCGCGGGCGCGGCGCGCGCTGGCGAACGTTCGTCGCGGCGGCGGGATTATGAGCCGATCATGCGCTATTTGCAGAGCATGTCGGACGGATAAGATCGGCGGCCGGAGACCGCCCGTCGCCTATACCCTCACAAACCGGTCGGCCTCCAGCACGAACACGGTCGCGCCGTAGCTCGGCATCCCCTTTTCGATGGGGGTG
>MWBF01000534.1 GCA_002068935.1 Chloroflexi bacterium ADurb.Bin325 | reverse complement strand
CTACCGGCCCGTCACCGGCCAGGACCGCCCGCCAGCGCAACAGACGCATGCGGTCGCTGGAAAGCGCCGTGAGAAGCTCCGGCACGCCCTTTCTCGGGCCGAGCTGGCCGAGGAACAGGATCGTCGGCATTTCAAGGTCGCGACCAGCCGCCGGCCCCGGGTCGGGGACGCAGTTGTGCAGCACGCTCACCCGCGCGGGGTCGGCCCCCAAACAGCCACAGACGGTTTGCCGGTCTCGGGCGCCAAGCACGATCACATGATCGGCCCCGCGGAACATTGTCCCGACCTGCCGCTTCAGCCAGGGCGGCCGCGCCGCGAGATCTGCGGCATAGTCATAGTCATGCAGGTGCAGTACGTGGCGGCAGCCGATCAGCCGGGCCGCCCCGGCAAGCGCGAGCTTTCGCAGCGTGCTGCCGCGGCCTGCGATATGGATGTGGTGGATCCGCTCCGGTTCGCGCAGGCGGTCCCGCGCCATCGCGCCCAGCGCAAACACCAGCCGCATCGTCGACGATGGCGGGTGCCAGCGGGGGCCGCGTGTATCGACAATGCGCTGGGACGCGAGGCCCCCCGGCGCCGCGTCCACGACGTAGCCGACCAGCCTTCCGATTCCGCCTCCGGCCTCGCGTCCGCCCGGACAATAGTGGCTGACCAACTGACCGCATGCTGCCGGGTTGCTCATTGCCGGGCCACCCGGGTGTAAAGCTCTGCCGCCCGCGCTCCGACCGTCTCAGGCGCATTCACCCCTTCCGCCCAGCAGCGGGCACTGAGCCCCAGCGACTGGCGCAGGGGCCGCGATCCTGCCAGCCGGGCAATCGCATTCGCCAGACGCTCAGGATCCGCTGGCGGCACCACCAGCCCGATGCCGGCCGGTTCTACCGTCGCGCCAAGCTCTCCAACGTCAGTGACAATGACCGGCTTGCCGAAGGTTGCGGCGATATTCAGGACGCCGCTCTGGGAGGCCTCGACATAGGGCAGGACGACGACGTCGGCATCGACGAACAGCTGCGCAACCTCCGCGTCGGGAATGAACCGGTTGCAGACCTCGTAGCGGCCGGGATCGCCCATCAGCCTGTGGAGCGAGCGGGCGTCGTCACCTCGGCCCGCGATTGTTATGCGAAGGCCGCGAACACGTTCGCCGAGCAGCGCCTCGGCCCGGATCAGATGCTCGAGCCCCTTGTAGCGATAGACCCGGCCAAACAGCAGCACGTTGAATCCATCCGGATCGCGCGGCTGCATTGCCTCTTTCGCCGCGATCGCGGCGTAGCGCTGGATCGACGGGTGCGCGAGCACGTGCACCGCGTTGCCCGGTTTGCCAAACAACTGGACTGCGTGCTCCCGAAGCTTCGGGCCGTGAACGACGAGGTGGTCCGACTGGCGGAGGATCAGACGCGTCGACCACGCTGGAATGGCGCTGGTTTCCCGGTCGCCGGGATGAGTGATGACGTCGTGCACGGTGGTGATGAGCGGGACGGCCCCCCACAGCGGGACCGCGAGGTTCAGCCACAGGACATTGTTGCTGAGAAGGTGCACGACGTCCGGGCGCAC
>MWBF01000533.1 GCA_002068935.1 Chloroflexi bacterium ADurb.Bin325 | reverse complement strand
CCCTCGTCCTCGCGGTGTTCGGCGCGGGCGCGGCGCTCTCCAACAGCCTGCTGGCCGAGTTCAAGCCGTTCGGGATGACCCTGTTCGACCTGTACGACTTCTCCTCGTCCAACATCCTGATGCCATTCGGCGGGCTGTTCATCTGCCTGTTTGCGGGCTGGCGCTGGGGCATCGGCGAGGTGCGCCGCGCGCTGACCAACGATGGAGCGCTGCGGAACGAGCGCGTCGTCCACTTCTTCTTCGGCGTCGTGAAGTTCCTCACGCCCGTCCTGGTGTTCATCGTGCTGCTGAACGGGCTGGGCATCATCAAGCTGTAGCGGTCGGAAGGCTCTGTCCGGCTCCCGTCCCCGCGGCGGGAGCCGGAGGACGCAGGCGGTTACGGGGATTTGGTGAGTTCTCCGGCGCGCCGTATAATCCGCGCGCATTCTGGTTCGAGGAGCGCTCCCAATGCACCTGTATGACCAACAGACGCTGACCCACGCGGATTGCAAGCGCGTCATCGCTTACCCGTTCGAGCTGGCCGCGGACTGCCGTCAGCTCGATGTGCAGTTTGCCTTCGACCCCCCGCACGAGCAGGGCATCGACAACGTGTTGAGCCTGGCGCTGTTCGACCCGGCGGGCTGGCGCGGGACCAGCCATTGCTGTCGCGCGGCCCAGGAGATCCACATCAATGCCGCGGCCGCGACGCCCGGCTATCTCGCCGGCCCGCTGCCCGCGGGCCGCTGGGAGCTCCAGATCGAGACGCACGGCGTGGTCCCCGGCACGGCGTGCACCTATACGCTGGAGATCGCCTCGCAGGACGGCGTCGCGGACGAGGTGATCCCGCTGCCCGTGCGACCCCCGCGCGATGCAGGCGGGGGCCCGGCCTGGTATCGCGGCGACCTGCACACGCACACCTTCCATTCGGACGGCCACATCTCGGTCGCGGACCGGCTGGCCACCGCGGAGGCGCTCGGCCTCGACTTCTTCTTCCTCACCGACCACAACACCATCTCGGGGCTGGTCGAGCTGGATCGCCTGCCCTCCCCGCGCGTGCTGCCCGCCGGCGGGATCGAGCTGACGACCTTCTGGGGCCATGCGCTGTGTCTGGGCGGCCGGGAGTGGATCGACTGGCGCGTCCGGCCCGGCTCCGGCGAGATGGCCGCGATCGCGCGCGCGGCGGAGGCCGCGGGGCAGGTCTTCATCATCGCGCACCCCTATTCGACCGACGACCCCTACTGCACGGGCTGCGCCTGGCATTATGATGACGTGATGCCAGGCCCCGCGCACGCGGTGGAGGTCTGGAACGGCCGCTGGGACGGCGATTCGGGCAACGAGGCGAACCTGGCGCTCTGGTACGGCTGGCTCAACGCGGGGCAGCGCATCGTCGCGACCTGCGGCACGGACTCGCACAGCCTCTACCGGGCGGTGGAGACCGAGCCGTTCGCGCACATCTATGCGGACGAGCTCACGGAGGCCGCGCTGATCGCCGCCATCCGCCGCGGCCGGCTCTACATGAGCAGCGGCCCGCGGCTGGAGCTGTCGGCGCGCGCGGACGCGGCGGTCGCGGGCATGGGCG
>MWBF01000532.1 GCA_002068935.1 Chloroflexi bacterium ADurb.Bin325 | reverse complement strand
GGGTGATCCGCCAGCCAGCGCCAGGCCGCGGCCATGTCGCCCTCGAACGCGTCGAAAGTGGCCTGGGACGGTCCCCAGACATGGAAGTAGTCGCGCCAGGTCAGCCCCGCGTGGAGCAGCAGCGCGGCGCAGAGCAGCGCGATCCCCGCCGCCCGGCCCGCCCTCCTGGCCGCGGCCGGAAGGGAAGACGAACGCCGCGCCAGCCACCCCAGCGCCGCGGCCAGCCCGATCGCGGGGAAGAAGTAGACGCCGGGGATCACCCCCAGCACGCGCGGGAGCGTGGGCCAGCGGTCGGTCGCGAGAAACGACGGCAGAAGCAGCGCGGGGAACCAGAGCATCAGGAAGAGCGCCGGGCCTTTGCGCCAGCGCCGCAGCAGGACGCCCAGCCCCAGCAGCGCGAGGAGCGCGCTGGCCGGGTCGAAGACGGCCCGGCCCGGCAGATTATAGAACTGCTCCTGGTCGCCGCGGCCCGGCGCAAAGAACTGGAGGACGTTCGCCAGCGCGGCCTGCGCCATGCGCGACAGGGGGCTTTCCGCACCTAGCGCGGCCACCGCGCTCGCGCGCTGTGCAAAGCTGCCGGGATGTTGCAGGAAGTAGAGGCCGAGCGGCGCAAAGACCAGCGCGGCCGTCGCGTACATCAGCAGGATCCCGCGCCAACAGCGCGGCAGGATCGCCGGGCCGCGCGTCAGCCGCGCGAGCGCCCACTGCACGGCCAGGAATCCGGCCAGGAAGAAGGGGAAGAAGCGGCTGGCCGTGTAGAAGTGGGTTGCCAGGCCGAGCCAAAAGCCCGCGACCGCGAACCAGGCGGCCGAGCCGCGGTTGATCGCGCGCCAGAACGCGGCGAAGGCCAGCGCTCCGCACAGCGGCGTGAACACGCCCCGGATGCCGAAGCGCGAGAAATGGACATGCCAATAGGAGGTCGCGATGTAGAGCGCGGCGAGGAGCGTGACGAAGGAAGAAGAAAAGAAGGAAGAAGAAAAAAGGAAGATGGAAGATGGTATTTCTTCCTTCTTACTTCTTGCCTCCTTACTTCTTACTTCTTCCTTCTTCAATCTTCCTTCTTCTTTCGCCCCCAGCTCGCGGCCCAGCCAGTACGTCGCCAGCGCGGTCAGGATCCCCGCGATGGCGGAGGGCAGGCGCAGCGCCAGGGGCGTGACGCCGAGCAGCCGGAAGGCCAGCGCGACGATCCACATGTGCAGGCCCTCGCGGCCGAAGTTGGCCGGGAAGAACACGCCGCCCCTGCCCGCCAGCACATCCAGCGCATCCAGGCCGTCGGTGGCCTCGTCGCCGAACAGGCCGGGCGGGATGCTGTCGATCCGCCACAGCCGAAACGCGGCCGCCACCGCCAGGATGACGGCGATGTGGAGCCAGGTTCGGGCATACCAGGGGCGGCGGTTGTCGGTCACGGGCATGAGTTTACCACGAAGCGCGGCGGAACGCAGGGCGCAAGAGAATCGACGCGCCAACCGCGACCCCGAACACATTGGCCACCAGGTCATTGATGTTGAATGCGCGATAGGGATGCAAATATTGCAGCCCCTCCGTGCCGGCCGCGAACAGCACGCCCCAGA
>MWBF01000531.1 GCA_002068935.1 Chloroflexi bacterium ADurb.Bin325 | reverse complement strand
AGACGCGCTCGCATGTCGATGAGCGCGCGCGCCGCGCGCAGGCGCGCGCAAGCCACTATGCCGGCCAGCAATTGGATCGGCTCCACGCGCTCAGCCGGGCGCTGGCGCTGGCCGTGGACGTGCCCGACCTGACGGACATCCTGGCGGATATGTTGCCCGCGCTGAACATCGCCTCGTGTCATCTGGCGCTCTACGAAGATCCGGAGGACCCGACGGGCGCGTGCCGCCTGGTGCTGGCCTACGCCGGCGCGACGGGCGACGCGGCCCCGCGGCGGGCCAGCCTGCCGGCGGGGGGCGAGCGGTGGTCCGCCGCGGAGCTGGCGTCGGGCGGCCTGTTTGCGCCGGACGCGCCCCGGCACAGCGTCGTGGTCGAGCCCCTCTATTACCGGGACGAGCCGCTCGGCTTCATCATGCTGGACGGCAGCCGGAGCGAGGGCCAGGTCTACCGCGTGATCCAGGAGCAGGTGAGCAGCGCGCTCAAGAGCGTGCAGTTGTTGGAGGAGAACCGTCGGCTGTATCAGGCCGCGCTGGCCGGGCAGCAGGTCGCGCAGGATCGCCAACACCTGGCCGAGGAGGCGAACCGGCTCAAGAGCCGCTTCCTTTCGATGGTCAGCCACGAGCTGCGGACGCCGTTGATCCTGCTGGAGGGGCTGAGCGAGATGATGCTGCGCGAGGGGAACAGCGACCGGCCCCCCCTGCCCGCGTCGTATCGGCAGGATCTCGCGCGCATCCGCGCCACCTCGCAGCAGCTCAGCGGGCTGGTGCGCGATGTGCTGGATCTCTCGCGCAGCCAGGTGGGCCAGTTGCGGCTGGCCATCGCGCCGGTGGATCTGGCGAGCGTGTTGCAGCCCACGCTGCTGATGGGCGAGCAGATGGCGCGCGGCAAGGGGCTGGACTGGCACGTCGAGATTGCGCCGCGGCTGCCGCTCGTCAACGGCGACGCCACCCGGCTGCGCGAGGTGACGCTCAACCTCATCTCGAACGCGGTCAAGTTCACCGCGCGGGGCGAGATTCGCGTGCGCATCGAGGCGGCGGACGGCATGGCGACGGTCTCGGTCAGCGATACCGGCCTCGGCGTGCCGCGCGACGAACAGCAGGCGATCTTCGACGAGTTCCGCCAGTCCGAGCGCACGGCCACGCGCGGCTTCGGCGGCCTCGGCGTGGGCCTGGCCGTCTGTCGGCAGATCATCCAACTGCACGGCGGCGCGATCGGCGTGCATTCGTCCGGCCAGGAGGAGGGCGGCTCGCGCTTCTTCTTCACCCTGCCGGCGCTGCACGCGGCCGTCGGCGTCGAGCCTGCGGAGGCCGCGGCCTGGGACGAGAGCACGGTCGTGCTCCTGGCCGAGCGCGCGGACGGCGCCGCGCTGCTGCGCAGCCACCTGGCGCGGCAGGGGTACGCCGTCGAGGTGCTGGCCGTCGCCGAGACCGATGACTGGTTGGCCCGCCTGAGCGCGGCGCCGCCGGGCGCGATTATCCTGGATCTCCAGCCGACCTGGGAGTACGGCTGGCATCTGGTGGATGCGCTGCGGCACAACCGGGCCACCCAGGCGGTCCCGATCCTGCTCTACTCGCTGCTGGCGGAGCGCGGGGAGGGCGCGGTGCTGGCGGTGGAC
>MWBF01000530.1 GCA_002068935.1 Chloroflexi bacterium ADurb.Bin325 | reverse complement strand
GCGGGCGTCGCGGGAGCGGCCGCAGCCGCGGCCGCGCTGACCGGCTGTGCGACGTCCAGCTCTGGGCCGGCCGTGCGCACCGGGCCGGCCGCAGGCCGCATCGCCGCCTGCGGCGCGGCCTTGCGCTCGGCCATCAACGAGCGCACCTGCTGGCGCGTCAGCGGCCCGCGCAGATAGCTCATGGCCCAGCGCGTCATGAAGACGAGCGGCCCGTCCCCGTGGACGTTGTGGAGCAGGAAGACGCGGCTCTCCAGCGAGGTGATCAGGCGATCCAGCTCGCCCCGGTTCATGCTTGCGCCCGACTCGGACAGCGCGCCCTCCAGCCCGTCGAGCAGCCGCTGTTTGTCGCGATCGGCTTGCAGCTTGCCGATGAACCAGGTCCCGGCGTTGGTCAGCCCCTTGTAATCGAGATCGACCGGGTTCTGCGTCGTCAGCACGACGCCCAGGCCGAATGCGCGCGCCTGCTTGAGCAGGGTGAGCATCGGGCGCTTGCTGGGCGGGTTGGCCGTGGGCGGGAAGAAGCCGAACACCTCGTCCATGTAGAGCAGGCCGCGCAGGCTCGTCGTGCCCGGCTGGCCGCGCATCCAACTGATGACGTTTTCGAGCAGGATGGTGACGAAGAACATCCGCTCGGCGTCGCTCAGGTGCGCGATGTAGAAGATGGTGTGCCGCGGCTTGCCCGAAGGCGTGTGCAGCAACGCGGCGATGTCGAGCGGCTCTCCTTGCAGCCAGGCCCCGAAGCTGGGCGAGGCCACGATGTTGTTGAGCGCCATCGCCAGGTTGAAGCGATCCTTCTCCGGGTAGAACGCGTCGAGATCCAACACGCCCACCTGGCGGAAGGGCGGCTTCTGCACGGCCTGGATCAGCCGCGCCAGATCCAGATCCTGTCCCCCGCGCCAGGCGTTTTCGATGATGGTCGAGAGCAGGATGTGCTCGCGGCTGCGCACCGGGTCGGCGTCGATGCCGACCAGCCCCAGCAGCGCGGAGACGGTCCCCTGGATGCGCTCGCGCAGCGCCTCGACCTCGTCGTCCCAGTCGAGCGGGGGCGCCTGGAAGCTGCTGAGCATGCTGACGGACAGCCCCGCGTCCGAGCCGGGGGTGTAGATGGTGAAGTCCGCGGCCTCCTTGAGCGCCCGGATCCGTTCGGGGCCTTCCTCCCAGCTCGCCAGCCCGTCGCGCCACAGTTTGGCCTGCGCGGCCGCGAACTCCTCCGGCGTCTGATCCTTGCGCCGCGCATCGTCCGGGTTGATCCAGGGCAGGAAGTCCTCCGGCTGTAGCTCAGGGAAGGTCAGCAGCAGGTTGGTGATGTCGCCCTTGGGGTCGATGATGATGGCGGGCACGCCGTCGAGCGCCGCCTCCTCCAACAGGTCGATGCACAGGCCGGTCTTGCCGCTGCCGGTCATGCCGACGCAGACGGCGTGGGTGGTCAGGTCGCGCGCATCGTAGTTGACAAAGGCGGCGCCGGGCTTTCGCGTCGCCAGGTCATAGGTCTTGCCCAGATAGAAACTGCCCAATTTTTCGATGATCGGCATGGCCTTGCTCCTCAATAACGTGGTTTGCCGCTCGATTCCCGGCGCTCAGGCGGGGCCCTGCTCGCGGTTGGCCACCAGCAGCCGAGCGATGTCTTCTGCGGGCACGACCGCGGCGCGCTGGATC
>MWBF01000529.1 GCA_002068935.1 Chloroflexi bacterium ADurb.Bin325 | reverse complement strand
TCTGACCGTGCCCCTGGCTCGGTCGGAGACCGGCCAGAGCAATTTTCGGACGGATTCTAAGTCCCTGCGGACTTGCGAGCCTGAGTCTGCGCAGGCAGACCCGGCAATGGTGGCCGTGACTTCAGCCGCCAGGGGACGGTCTCTCAGGCCTCGGCCTCCCGGTTATGTCGAATATGTGAGGTGCGTGTGAGCTGGAAGCGTATATGTTGGGGCCTCTACCTGGCCCTGCTCGTCTTGGCGGCGGCCGCCTGTTCGCGCAGCGCGGCGGAGCCGATCGAGGTGGTCGTGACCGTGCCGGTCGCGGAGACGCGCGTGGTCGAGGTCGTGCGCGAGGTCGAGGTGACGGTCGTGGTGACCGCCACCCCCGAACCGACGCCGGCCTATGCGCCGTTGCTCAACGCGCCGGCGGACACGCTCGTCTACCCCCTGAGCGGCGACCCGGCCACGCTCGACCCGCAGCAGGCCAGCGACGAGACGAGCCAGCTCGTCGTCCAGCAGTTGTACGAGGGCCTCTATAACCTGCGCGGGGGCGATGCGCCCGTGGCCGCGGCCGCGCAGGACCTGGCAACCTCGCCCGACGGGGCCGTCTACACCGTGACGCTGCGCTCCGGCCTGACCTGGTCCGACGGCAGCCCGCTGACCGCGCAGCACTACGTGGACGGCGTGTGCCGCGTGCTCGCGCCGGAGGTAGGCAACCCGGCCTACTATCTGCTGACCGATGTCGCGTCGATCGTGAACGCGCGCAGCTATGCGAGCGGCGACCTGGCCGACTGCGCACAGGTGGGCGTCCGCGCGGCGGACGACCTGACCCTGGTCATCACGCTGGAGCGGCCCGCGGCGTTCTTCTCGCGGCTCCTGGCCGCGCCGCTCTTCTGGCCCGCGGCGCCCGCGGCCTCGCTGACCAACGGCCCGTATCTGCTGGCCGAGCAGGCGCCCGGCAACCACCTCACCCTGACGCGCAACCCGCGCTACTGGAACGCGGGGCAGGTGAGCATCGAGCGCATCGAGTTTCGCATCGTGCCCGACCTGGCCGCGCAGTTGGCGCTGTACGAGCGCGGGGATCTGGCCGTCTCCGGCCTGCCCGCGGCGGACACCCCGCGCGTCCAGGCCGACCCCGCCTGGGCGAGCGAGCTCCGGTTGTTGTTGCAGCCGGGCGTGAGCTATCTGGCGCTGAACGCGCAGGCCGCGCCGACGAACGATATCAACGTCCGCCGCGCCATCGCCAGCGCGCTCGACCGGCAATACCTGATCGAGCAGGTGCTCCAGCAGCCGTGGCACTGGCCCGCGTACGCGCTGATCCCGCCCCAGATCCCGGGCTATGCGGGCAACGGCGCGGGCGACGCATACCGGTTCGACCCCGAGGCCGCGCGGCAAGGCAAGGCCGGTTAGAGCCAGCGGACGCGAGCGCAGCGCCAGATAGCCGTCACCGATCAAGACATGCACGAGCGACGCCGACATCAGGAATACCGGATACTCCCAGCCGCCATTGGCGTTGCTGAAGATGAGGCCGTTCGGCGCATGCACCCAGGTTGCCACCGCCAGAACCGGCAACAACACCAGCGAGACGAACCGTCCCTGCAATCCGGCCAGGATGAACAATCCGCCCAGCAACTCGAGCACGATGACCGGTCCCGCCATGAAGCCGGGCAGGCCGAGGC
>MWBF01000528.1 GCA_002068935.1 Chloroflexi bacterium ADurb.Bin325 | reverse complement strand
CCCGCCGCTGCTCGATGCGACGGGGGACGCGACCGCGCGGCAGCGCGCCGCCGACCTGTTCGGCGTGCGCTTCGAGCCGGCCGCAGACCCGATCGGCCTCGCGCTGGCCGCGGAGCAGGGCCGGGCGGATCTGCTGGTCACGGATCCGCTGGGCCTGCCGACGCCGGGCCGCACCGTGCAGTTTGCGGGCAGCCTGGGCGCGGTCGCGGCCATGCCCATCCTGACCGACTTCCCGGTAGATCGCGTCTTCCCGGTCACGCCGCTGGCCGGGACCGAGCCGGTCGCCACGCTGCGCACCGGCGGCGCGGCGCGGCCGCTCGTCGTCGGCGCGCTGCGCCGCTACGAGGGCGGCGGGCAGGCGGTCTATCTGGGCTTCCGGCCGCGCGATGACCAGGCCGCCTCGACCGGCGCGGAGGTGCGCACCTGGTTCGAGATCCTGCACGCGCTCGGCGCATACGCCGGCGCGGACAACCCGTCCGTCGTCTCCCGCACGACGGACTACCTCGCCTGCGCGTTCCCGAACGGCGCGCTGGGCCTCTGCCCGCACTATCGGACGCACGAGGAGAGCTGGCCGGGCGGCTTCTTCCGCGATGAGAAGGTGGACGAACAGGTGATGCGGGTCAACCCGGCCCCCGACGACACGATCGACCTGGCCGACTTCGGCGTCGCGGGCCAGAAGCTCACCTACCGCGGGCGGCACGCGCTCGTCTGGCGGCTGGACGAGGCCGGCGGGCTGATCGGCTTTGCCGGCGTCGACAGCGCCAACATCACGATCAACGGGCGGACGTTCACCTGGGCCGATGCGCCTGTCAGCGTGGCCTGGCACCCGCTCCTGCCGGAGTTCGAGACCGAGGCATATCGGCCCCTCTACCGCGTCTGGTGCGGCGGCGAGGCCGCGCTGCGCATCCCGCTCGACCTGCGCGGCCGGAACGTGCAGGTGTGGCTCGGCGCATACGAGGCGGGCGGCGCAACCCGGCGTCGCCGCCGGGAGAACCAGGGCCGCGTCGGCTACGGCGAGCGACAGATCCCGTTTGCGGTCGAGGACGGCGCGCTGGCCGTGGAGTACACCGAGGAGCTCGCGGGCCACTGGCTGTACGTGGTCGAGCCGAAGTAGCGGAGCGACGTAAAAGCTCACGCAGAGACGCAAAGCAAGGCGAACGTCTATCCGAAAGGCGCGGGGGCTTGACCCCCCATCCCCCTCTCCTGACGTGCAAGCCGGAGGCTCGCCCAACGTCAGGAGAGGGGGAGCCGAGGGAGTGAGGCCGCTCAGCGATTCTCGGATAGACTCTAAAGCCCGAACTGGCGTCCTTTGCACGATCCTACATACGACTATCGAAGGCATCATCCATGACGAAGAGAACCAACCAGGCGCGCATTGCGGTCATCGGTACGGGGTGGTGGGCCACGGAGGCGCACATCCCGGCCGTTCTGGCGCACCCCGACGCGGAGCTGGTCGCGGTCTGCGACACGCGGCCGGACAAGGCCCAGGCCGTGCTCGACTGGATCGCGGCCCAGCCCGGCCCGCCGCCGGCCCCGCGCTTCTACACCGACCATCACGCGATGCTGAGCGGCGAGGACATCGACGCGGCCATCGTCGTCACCCCGCACGCGACGCACTACGAGCTCGTGCGCGACTGCCTGCAGGCGGGCCGGCACGTGCTC
>MWBF01000527.1 GCA_002068935.1 Chloroflexi bacterium ADurb.Bin325 | reverse complement strand
ACACCGACACGAAGCAGCTCACGCCGCTCGAGACCGCCTACACCGACATCGGGCTGCCGACCGCCGGGCCGGGCCGGGTCGCATTTCTGGGCGGCTCGCCCGCCGCGGCGACGGCCGTCGTGCTCATGGATCTGGACGCGGGGCAGACGCACGTCCTGCGCCGCGCCAGCGATATACAGGTGGACGAGGGCTATCTCTCGATCCCGCAGGCCATCGAGTTCCCGACCGAGGACGGCCTGACCGCGTTCGGCATCTACTATGCGCCGCGCAACCGCGATTATGTCGCGCCCGCGGGCGAGCTGCCGCCCCTGCTCGTGATGAGCCACGGCGGGCCGACCGGCTCGACCTCCTCCGCGTTCAGCCTCAACATCCAATTCTGGACGAGCCGCGGCATCGCGGTGCTGGACGTGGATTACGGCGGCAGCACGGGCCACGGCCGGGCGTATCGCGAGCGGCTGAACGACCGCTGGGGCATCGTGGACGTGGACGACTGCGCCAACGGCGCGCGCTATCTCGTCGCACAGGGCGCGGTGGACGGCGAGCGGCTGGCGATTCGCGGGGGCAGCGCGGGCGGCTACACCACGCTGGCCGCGCTCACGTTCCGCCACGTGTTCAAGGCCGGGGCCAGCTACTACGGCGTCGGCGACCTGGAGGCGCTGGCGCGCGACACGCACAAGTTCGAGTCGCGCTATCTCGACAACCTGATCGGCCCCTACCCCGCGCGCCGCGACATCTACATCGCGCGCTCGCCGGTCCACCACACCGACCGGCTGGCCTGCCCCGTGATCTTCTTCCAGGGGCTCGACGACGAGGTCGTGCCGCCCAACCAGGCCGAGGCGATGTTCGCCGCGATGCGCGCCAGGGGGCTGCCGACCGCATACCTGCCCTTCGAGGGCGAGGGGCACGGCTTCCGCCGCGCGGAGAACATCAAGCGTTCGCTGGACGCGGAGCTCTATTTCTACAGCCGCATCTTCGGCTTTGCGCTGGCGGAGCCGGTCGAGCCGGTGCACATCGAGAACCTGTAAAGCGATCCGATGCAAGAAGCGGCCATCACGATCGAGGCGGCGCGCGCGCTGTATGCCGCGGCCGGCGGCGGACACGACTTCGACCATGTGCTGCGGGTGCTGGCGACCGCGGAGCGCATCGCGCGGGCAGAGGCCGCGGATCTGGCCGTCGTGCGCACGGCCGCGCTGCTGCACGACGTCGCGGAGAGCGAGGATCGCGCGCGCCATCATCTGCTGGGCGCGGAGCGGGCGCGCGCGCTGCTCGCCGGCCGGCCCGCGGCCTTTGTGGACGCGGTCTGCCACGCCATCGAGGCGCACCGCTTCCGCGCGGACCCCGCCCCGCGCACGCTGGAGGCGCAGGTGCTCTCCGATGCGGACAAGCTGGACGCCATCGGCGCGATCGGGGTCGCGCGCGCGTTCGCATATGCGGGCAGCCACGCTACCGCGCTGTGGCGGGTGAGCTGGCGCGCGATCGTCGCCGCGGACGAGGATGCAGCCCACCGCGCGCGGCACGCGCCCGCGGACCTGGGCCCCGCCTACACGCCGGGGCACGAGTTCGTCTACAAGCTGGATCGCATCCCGGAGCGGCTGTACACCGCCGCCGCGCGGCGCATCGCCGTCGAGCGCCAGGCGTTCATGCGCGCGTTCTTCGACCGGCTCGACGCCGAGGC
>MWBF01000526.1 GCA_002068935.1 Chloroflexi bacterium ADurb.Bin325 | reverse complement strand
CTCCGCGGGGATCTGCAGGGCCACGGCCGCGATATAGCCGAAACGCGGAACCAGGAGCAGGTTCAGCGCGGCGGTGAACCCCACGCCGATCAGAAAGGCCTTGGTGAGATAGCGCTGCTGGTTGACCGCGATCAGGACGTACTGCGTCACCGAGTTGATGAAGCCGATCGGGATGGACCAGATCATGATGCGCAGCGCGAGCGCGGCGTCGGGCAGATAGGCCGCGCCGCCGAGGATCTGGATGAGCGGGGTGGCCGCAAATGTGAACAGCACGGCCAGCGGCAGGCCGACGATGAACAACAACTGGAGCGCCAGCCGGTATGCGCGCACCAGCGTGTCCGTGCCGGCCTGGGCATAGCGGCTCATCAGCGGAAAGATCGCCAGCGTGAAGTAGCTGGGGATGACGTTGAGTCCGTCCAGATATTTCACGCCCGCGGAGAAGATGCCGACCGCGGCCAGGCCGGTCGTCGGCGCGCCGCGCAGCACGAGCTGGCTGATGCGCCAAAACACCGTCGCCAGCAGATGGTTGATCATCAAGGGGCCGGATTCGACCAGCATGTGCCGCTGGCTCTGCCAGTTCAAGCCCAGGCGGGGCCTGGCGCTGGCCGCGCCGTCCTCCGGCGGCAGCACCTTGCTGCGCAGCAGCGCGCCGAGCCAGATGACCTGCACGACGTTCATCACGAGCGACACCCAGGCCAGGCCGACGAAGCCCATGTCGAGGGGCGGGAGGATCACCAGCGCGCCGAGCGCGACCTTGCCCACCGCGGTGGCGGTCGAGGTGGCCGCGGGGTATTCCATCTCCTCGAACGCATTGAACACCGCGCTGATGGCGTCCGCGATGTTTGCGAAGAAGAGCGCGGCCGCAAAGATGGCGATCGCCCGGATCTCGGCGGTCGTGAGCTGGCGCAACACGACGCGGTAGAACAGCCCCACGAGCGCCATCAGCGGCAGGCTGACCAGCCACAGCCCGCTGCGCAGCGCGATGACGTTGCGCAGATAGCTGCGCGCCCGGCTCTTGTCCAGCGCGACATCGCGCGTCACCAGCGTGCCCAGGCCGAAGCGGGTCAGGATCTCGAACAGCCCGTAGAAGGTGATGGCGAAGACGTAGCCGCCCTCGCCGACCGGGCTGAGCACCCGCAACCGCAGCATGGCGAAGGCGAAGTCGATCGCCCGGCTCAGCAGGGACATCGCCATCTGCACCGCGCTGTTCTTGGCGACCGTGCCGACCTCGCTGGCCGCGCCCCGGTAGAAGCGGCCCCAGGCCCACCAGCCCGCCAGCATGAGCAGCGTGATGCCGGCCAGGAAGGTCGTGTAGAGGCCGAGCAGGACGCTGCGCGGGGAGTAGACGAAGCGCACGGTCCACTGGCCGGCCTCGGGCAGATAGACCGCGCGGAACGCGCCGTCCGCGCGATAGAGCGCCAACTGCTGCTCGACCGGGTTGCCGGCCGCGTCCACGCCCTCGCCCTCGACCCCGAACGGCCGCAGATAGGCCTTCCAACCCTCGAAATAGCTGTCGGTGAGGACCAGCCAGCCGCGGTCGCTGATGTTCACGTCCACGAAGAGCTCGCGGTTCTTGCGCTGGCTGATGCGCGCCTCGCGCACCTGGGGCGAGGCGGCTGCGGGCAGCGCCGCGAGCGCCAGGTCGCCGGCGGTCGCGGGCTCGACGACGACGGTCTGGGCCGGGTCAACCGC
>MWBF01000525.1 GCA_002068935.1 Chloroflexi bacterium ADurb.Bin325 | reverse complement strand
CTTCGAAATAGACGGACGGTTTTCGCCTATCCAACCAGTATACGGCGTTAGCCGGAACAGATAGGCAGCCGCTGCAATCTCGTTTGGCAGCAACGATATTGTAAGTGAGTTTTTCATGAATGTCAAAAGGAGTTTTTCAACGAGGGCCGGTTCGGCCCCGCCCAAAGTCCCCGAAAAAGCTGCTCGATGTCGTGTGCGACGTCGAGCAGCTTCAGCCCTACGGCTGCGGCGGCGGCCCGGCGTCCGGCGGGATGGGGACGCCGTCGGGGACCGAGCGCAGTTCGTCACACGATATCCACTGGTTGATATCGTCCCAGCGGTAGCCCTGGGCCTCGAAGGTCGGGATGTCCTTGATCCAGCGCTTCTGCCCGCCCTCAAGCAGGTAGATGTGCGGGCTGTTCTCGCACTTGAGCAGGATAGGCCCCGGCTGCTCGTAGAGGATGTACTGGATGCTCTCCGGCAGGCCGGCCACATCGGCCGGCGCGCTGCGGAAGAGCCAGGGCGGGGCCAGCAGGCCGATGGCGGCCCAGGCCAGGTAGAGCGCGACGCCGATGGCGAAGGCCTGTCGCATCGCCGCCAGCCAGCGCGTCCGCCCGGCCCGGATCTGCCCGATCAGCACGGCCGCCAGCAGGATGATGTTGACCACGTCCCAGCCGATGAAGGTCAGGCGGTTGGGGGTCAGGCGGTCGAGGGCCGTGCGGTAGAGGATCGCGGCCAGCGCGTACAGGCCGACCAGCAGCGTGAGCCCGGCCAGGGCCATGACCCCGCGGCGCAGCCAGGTTTGCGCCCGCTCGCCCAGCTCGGTCCCATGCACCGGGGTTACGCCGATCAACAGGGCCACGACCGCGAAGAGCAGCCCGCTGAAGGCCAGCAACACATTGCGGTTCTCGAACGGTTCGCGCCAGTTGAAGGGGATGAAGCCCAGGTAAACAACCAGCACCCCCACCGCCAGCGGCAGCAGCAGGCGCAGCAGCAGCGCCACCAGCCGGCTCAGCCCCTCGTCGAAGGGCTGCTCCCGCGCGGCCGCGGCCGGATCGTAGACCAGCGCGACCGCGATGACCGCGATCAGCCCGCTGCCGCCCGCGGCAAAAAGCCGCATGGCCCAATCGGGCAGTTGGATGCCCAGCGCGTCGAACAGCCCGAAGGTGATCATGGTGAACAGCCCGCCGATGATCGCCAGCAGCCCGCCGACCACGAACACCTCCAGCGACTTGACCAGGAACGCAAGGCGGCCGGCCTGCCCGTCCCCGCGCGCCAGCGCGACCGCGGCGACCCCGGCCCAGGCCAGCAGGCCCAGATGCAGCATCATCAGGTTCAGGTACTGCTCCTGGAACAGCCGCGGCCACATGCCGCGGAAGAGCAGCAGCGCGTAGGCCGCGGCCGCGGCCAGCCCCAAGACCACGATCACCGCGCGGCCCGGCCGGCGCTTGCCCGCCAGGATCAGGAAGAGCGAGATGAGCGCCGCGCTGACCGGCGCGGCCAACAGCAGGACGGCCGGCAGCAGCATGTACTCCGAGCCGGTCGACGGGTCCGTCACCTGGATCATGAAGCGCCGGTAGTCGGACAGCAGCCACAGCAGCAGCCCGTTGAGCAGGCCCAGCGGCAGCGCCCAGCCCCAGGCGATGGCCCGCTTCTTCACGGCCGCGGCCGCGCCGGCCAGGCGGTAGTGCCAGGCCGCCAGCAGCAGGTTGGCGGG
>MWBF01000524.1 GCA_002068935.1 Chloroflexi bacterium ADurb.Bin325 | reverse complement strand
CGCCGCCGCGCGGCGCATCGCCGTCGAGCGCCAGGCGTTCATGCGCGCGTTCTTCGACCGGCTCGACGCCGAGGCGCAGGGGGAAGGGTGATAAGGCTCGCCGCAGTTGAGCGCGACCGGCCAGAGCAGGAAGTTCGTAGTGGGCGCTTCAGCGCCGTATCGGCCGCGGGCGCTAAAGCGCTTACTACGAACCGGCTGGCGCGCGCGGGCATCCTGAGCGGGTGGACGGCGCCAGCCCGACGTCGGCGCAAGGCCAGTCGAAGGACGCCGGCTTACGAGGCCGCCCCTTCAAGCCCACCCGAAAAACGCTGGGGCCGGTCTCCGACCGTGCCCCTGGCTCGGCAGGCTCAACGCAGTTGAGCGCGACCGGCCAGAACAATTTTCGGGCAGGTTCTTATATCACGGCTCGGCGTCCAGGTCGATGACCTGTTGCGTCACGCTGCCGGCGGTGACGACCACGTCGGATACGGCCCTGCTGCCGGTGTAGTCGGGCAGCGCGACCTCGATGTCGTAGACGCCCGCGGGGAGCAGCACCCGGGTGGGGTTCTCGGTGCGCCAGTCGGCCATCGTCTGCCGCTGGCCGGCCGGATAGATGACGATATCGACCGGCGGTGCCGCGCCGTCCTGCACCACGCTGATCTCCAGCGTCCCGAAGTCGAACAACACATCCTGGGAGACCACCGTCGTGCTGATGACCTCCACATCCTTGAGCCACTCCTCGGCCTGCTCCGCCTGCACCAGGACATCGTATTTGCCATCGGGCAAGACGAACTGCACATCGGCCGCGCTGAGCTGGTCGATCATCTGCCGCGCGCCGGCGGGATAGACGGTGACGCGCGCGTTGCCCGCAAGCTCGCCCGGGTTGCTGAACACGCGGACGCGGAGGGTCGTCGCCGCATCCAGGGCGGCCCCGTTCTGCGCCGTGGACGCGACCTCCAGCTCGGCCACATCGGCGAAATCTTCCGGCGCGCTCACGGAAAGGCCGGGCGCGCCGTAATCCCAGAAGCGCCACGTCGCCTCCACCCACGGCGTCGGCTCGCCGCCTTCGCCCGCAGTGAGCAGCGTGGCGGCCGCGCGCTCGATCTGGCCGTTCTCGGCCACCCAGTAGTTGACCGTCTGCGCCACCATCAGCGGGGCAAGCTGCGCCTCGAGCGCGGCGCGCGATTCGACGTTCGGCGCGACGACGGACGCGCCGGCCTTCATCAGGCGTGCGAGGGTCGCCGGCGCAAAGACGGCCTGCACCTGAGCGGCCTGGGCGGGATCCGAGGGGTCCGGCTCGCTGCGGGCCTGCGCATCGGCCAGGGGATAGAGCCGCAGCACGGCAAAGGGCGAGGTCAGGCCGTATGCCGCGTCGAACCCGACGCCCGGCCAGCGCGTCCAGACGACGTCGGTAGCCGCGCGCGTATAGCTATGCAGCGCGCCGCCGGCGGCAGCGGACGCCGCGACGATCAGCTCCTCCGGCGTATCCTCGCCCTGTCGCGTCGACTGTGACCACCGGCCGTCGCTGTACTGGCCCATGACCACGGTGTACGGCTCTGTTGCAGCGCCCGCGGGCCGCAGGGTCATCTCGTAGCGAAACGCCGCGGGCAGCGTGAGCAGCTCCGGCTCGATGGGCGGCAGCACGGTCTCGGTCGGGGTGGGGCCGGCAGTGGCGGCCGCCTCGGCCGTCGCGCTGGGCGTCGGGTCGGGCGTAGGCGTGGGCGTG
>MWBF01000523.1 GCA_002068935.1 Chloroflexi bacterium ADurb.Bin325 | reverse complement strand
CGACCGCCAGCCGCGCGCCCGCGGCGTTGTCCACCTGCACGCTGCGGAACGGGCGCCGCGTGACGTCCGCATGCTGGTTGACCAGCACGACCGGCACGCCGAGCTGGCCGAGCTGATCCAGCGAGGGGTCGGTCAGCCGCGAGGACGCGGTGATGATGCCGTCGACGCGGCGGCGCTGGAACGAGCGGATGACCGCCAGCTCCGCGTCCTCGTCGTTGTACGAGACGCCCAGGAACACGTCGAGGCCGGCCCGCTTCGCCACCTCGTCCACCCCGCGCACCAGCCGGCCATAGAACGGGTCCGCGATCGAGGTGACGACGAGGCCGATCGTGTTGCTGCGCTGGCCCTTGAGGCTCTGCGCGACCGCGTTGGGCGTGTAGTCCATCTCCGCGGCGAGCCGTTGGATCTGCTCGCGCACCTCCGCGCTGATGAGCGGGCTGTCGCGCAGCGCGCGCGAGACGGTCGCGTGGGAGACGCCGGCGGCCCGCGCGATGTCGTGGATGGAGACCGGTCGAGACGTCATGCGCCCGTCATCGCTTCACGTCGGGGTCGGGCAGCATGTAATCACGCACGATGCCGGTCAGCTCGTGGACCGCGGCGATGAACCCGCGCAGGGTGCGCACGGTCGCGCCGTAGCCATCGAACTCCTCCGGCGTCATGCCGTCCTCGTCGTATGCGCGGCGGAAGTCGGGGATCTTGGCGTAGAGCGTCTCCACGATGCGCGGATCCACCGGGTTCTGCATGCGCTCGACGACCGGGATGTCGGACGCGTTGGCCTTCAGCGCCCACTCGTAGGGCATGGTCTGCACGATGTCGCCGCCGATCAGCTCGGCCCAATGGCCCAGGTGACGATAGGCCGCGGCCAGCGGCCGCACGCGGTAGCCGCGCTGGTGGTAGAGCGCATAGGCCTTCTTGAACGCCGCGATGCCGGCCCAGGCGGTGTACGCGGGGTCGATGTCGATCCCGTCGCGCTTGACGAGCACCTGCATCCAGTCGTCCAGCCGGCCGATCATCATCGTGCAGACCGGCGCCATATACGCGATGTCCAGCCCCTCGGCCTCGCGGCGCCGCAGCCCGCGCTCGACGGCCTCGCCCACCGCGAGCATCTGCGGCACGGTGAACGACACGGTGGCGTTGATGCTGACGCCGCGATAGGTGGCCTCCTCGATGGCCTGCAAGCCGGCGCGGGTGACGGGCGCCTTGACCTGCATGTTGAGGGCCAGCGAGCTGAAGTAGACGGCCTGTTGCGCGATGGCCTCCGCGTTGCGATAGTTCTGGGGGTTCGTCTGGATCGAGAGCCGGCCCTTCTTGCCCCGATGCTTCTCGAAGACGGGCAGGAGCAGCCCCGCGCCGCGCACGGCCATCTCCGCGACGAGCTGCCAGGTGATCTCGTCCTCCGACCACGTGGGGTTCTCCGCGATGATCTGGCGGATGCGGTCATGCCAGAGGTGGCCCTCCTTTTTGAGGACCATGACGACGATCTGCGGGTTCGTCGTCGCGCCGACCGCGCCGTGCTCGAGGCCGTAGGTCAGCTCCTGGATGGAGCAGGAATCGTTCCAGTAATCGGTGCGGGTGGTCGCCACCATCTGCTGCAACGGGCTGCGCGCGGGCGGCGCGGCCGCGGCGCGCGGCTGAGATGGGCTGGCGGATGCAATGGTCATGGTGTTGTCTCCTTCGGAGTGTGACCGACGTCCGGGGGTCGGCGCGGCGGGCCACTGGCAA
>MWBF01000522.1 GCA_002068935.1 Chloroflexi bacterium ADurb.Bin325 | reverse complement strand
CCCCGCGCTCGCGCAGGCCGCGCGCCACGGCCGCCCAGCCCGCCTGCGCCTCCGGCAGATCCATCTTGTTGTAGACCACGACCTGCGGCTTGTCGCTCAGCAGCGGGTTGAACAGCTCCAGCTCCTGGAGAATGGCCTCGTAATCGCCCAGCGGGTCGGGGCTAAGCCCGTTGAGCAGGTGGATCAGCAGGCGGGTGCGCTCGATGTGGCGGAGGAAGGTGTGGCCCAGGCCCGCGCCGTCGTGCGCGCCCTCGATGAGGCCGGGGATGTCGGCCCAGACCATATCGCGGCCGTCGAACAGCACCATGCCAAGCTGGGGTTCGAGCGTCGTGAAGGGATAGTCGGCCACCTTGGGCCGCGCCGCGCTGACCCGGCTCAGCAGAGTGGACTTGCCCGCGTTCGGCGCGCCGACGATGCCCACGTCGGCCAGCAGCTTGAGCTCCAGGTGCAGCCAGCGCTCCTCGCCCGGCTCGCCGTTCTCCGCGATGCGCGGGGCCTGGTTGACGGACGAGCGGAACGATCGGTTGCCGCGGCCGCCGCGGCCGGCCCGCGCGACCAGCGCCTGCTCGCCCGGCTCGGTCAGATCCGCCAGCAGAAAGCCGGTCTCGACATCGCGCGCCACGGTCCCGACGGGCACGCGGAGGATCAGATCCTCGCCCTGGGCGCCGGTCTGGTTCTTGCCGCGGCCGGCCGCGCCGTTGGCCGCGCGGTAGTGAACCTGCTTATGAAACGCCAGCAGCGTGCTGACGTGGGGGGTCGCCTCCAGATACACGTCGCCGCCCCGGCCTCCGTTGCCGCCGCTCGGCCCGCCGCGCGGCACGTGCGCCTCGCGGCGAAACGCCACCACGCCGTTGCCGCCGTCGCCGGCCTTGACAAAAATCCGGGCCTCATCCAGGAACATCCCTTGCCTCCACGGCCGCAAACCGCGGCCATCTGCGCCAGAATACACGCATTGACGGGGCTTGTCAAAGCCTTCGGCCGCCCGGCTTCGCTTACACATCTCTAACGTTCATCCAATACGCTTCTAACACGGCGCGGCTACGATGGAGCCATAAGTTGCGCTGTTTGCTGCAACGCTGAATTGACACTGAAACAACGGTCGATCAACTGAGGAGGGTTGAAATGGCTAGTCTGGTTCGTATGGATCCGGCGCGCGAGATGATGTCTCTGCGCGAGGCGATGGATCGCCTGTTCGAGGAGAGCTTCCTGCGGCCCGGTCTGCTGGGCGGCGGCGAGTCGGCGGCGGGGATGCTGCCGATCGATGTCTACGAGACCGAGAACGCGGTCTTTGTCAAGGCGGCCGTGCCGGGCATCAAGCCCGAGGATATCGACGTGACGTTGACGGGCGACCTGTTGACCATCAAGGGCGAGTTCAAGGCCGAGCAGAAGGAGGAGAAGCGCAACTATCTGCGCCAGGAGCGGCGCTTCGGCAGCTTCTCCCGCCAGTTGACCCTGCCGGTGAGCGTGGACGCCGACAAGTGCAAGGCGTCGTTCGAGGATGGCCTGTTGACCCTGGAGCTGCCGAAGGTGGAGCAGGCGAAGGCCAAGAGCATCAAAGTAACGGCTAAGTAAGGGCGAGGAGGATAAAATGGCTGATTTGTTGACACGTTGGGATCCGTTCCGCGAGGCTGTGACGCTGCGCGAGGCGATGGACCGGCTGTTCGAAGATTCGTTTGTGCCCTCACGGCGGGGCAGCGCCCAGGCGGGCGAGCGCGAGCGGGTCTGGCGC
>MWBF01000521.1 GCA_002068935.1 Chloroflexi bacterium ADurb.Bin325 | reverse complement strand
GCGACGCGGCAGGCGCACCGGCGGGCCGCGGCCGAGACCGTGTTGCAGCACGTGGCCGCGGGCCGCACGGTGGCCTTCCTGACCGAGGGGGACCCGACGATCCACAGCACGTTCCTGTACATTCTGGCCGAGACGCCGGCCGGAGTCCCGGTGGAGATCGTGCCCGGCGTCAGCGCCATCACCGCGGCCGCGGCGCAGGCGGGCGTCCCCCTGGTCAACGGCGAGCAGCGGCTGGCGGTGCTGCCCGCAGTCTTCGAGGAGGATGAAGCCAGCCTGCGCACGATCCTGCGCACCTTCGATACGGTGGTGTTGCTCAAGGCGCACCGCGCGCTGCCGCGGCTGATCCCCCTGCTCGATTCGCTGGGGCTGACCGAACGCGCGGTCTGGGTCGAACGCGCGAGCCATCGGGAAGGCCGGGTGGTGCGCGATATCCGCGCCCTGCTCGATGCGCCCGACCTGCACTATCTGTCGCTGCTGATCGTGCGCGGCCCGGAGGGGCGCGATGCAGATTGACATCCCGCGCATCCTGCTCGCCGCGCCGTCGAGCGGCAGCGGCAAGACCACCCTCGCGACCGGTCTGATGGCCGCGCTGGCCGCGTCCCAGACGGTGCAGGCGTTCAAGGTGGGGCCGGACTACGTCGATCCGATGTATCACGCCGCGGCCACCGGCCGGCCCTCGCGCAACCTGGACACCTGGATGGCGACGCCCGCCACAGTGCAGGCGACCTTTGCCCGCGCCGCGCGCGACGCCGAGATCGCGGTCATCGAGGGGGTCATGGGGCTGTTCGACGGCTTCGACGGCAGGTCGGAGACCGGCAGCAGCGCGGAGGTCGCCAAGCTGCTCGCCGCGCCGGTGATCCTGGTGTTGGACGTGGGCAAGATGGCGCGCAGCGCGGGGGCCATCGCGCTGGGCTGCCGCGCGTTCGACCCGGCGCTGAACATCGCGGGCGTCATCTGCAACCGGGTGGGCAGCCCCCGCCACGCGGCGATGGTGACGGACGCGATCAACGGGATCGGCCTGCCCGTGCTCGGCTGCATCCCCAAGGCCGCGGCGCTGGCGATCCCGGAGCGGCGTCTGGGCCTGCGCACCGCGGTCGAGCGCACCGCGGAGGTGGTCGCGTTTCTGGAGGCGGCCGCGCAGGTCGTGGCCGCGGAGGTCGATCTGGCGCGGGTGCGCGAGCTTGCTCGCGCCGCGGCCGGCCTGGCCCTGCCCGATGGATGCACGGCCTCTGCGCCGCCCGCGGGGGGCGCCGCGCCGGCTCGCGTTGCCGTGGCGCGAGACGAAGCCTTCTGCTTCTACTATGAGGACAATCTCGACCTGCTCCGGGCCGCCGGCGCGGAGATCGTCCCGTTCAGCCCGCTGCGCGATGAGCGGCTGCCGTCCGGCGCCGGCGGCGTCTATCTGGCCGGCGGCTATCCGGAGCTCTATGCGGCCCAACTGGCGGCCAACCGCCCCCTGCGCCAGGCGATCCGCGCGGCGCACAACGTGGGGATGCCTATCTACGCCGAGGGCGGCGGGCTGATGTATCTGACCGAGGGGATCATCACGGAGGCCGGGGAAGAATATCCGATGGTGGGCCTGCTGCCCGGCCGTTCGCGCCTCACGGCGCGGCTGACCCTGGGGTATCGCGTCGTGACAGCCCAGCACGATTCGCTGCTGCTGCGTCACGGAGAGGAGGTGCGCGGGCACGAGTTTCACTATTCGGAGTGGGCCGGCCGTCCGGCGGATGCG
>MWBF01000520.1 GCA_002068935.1 Chloroflexi bacterium ADurb.Bin325 | reverse complement strand
GCCGCCACATCGTCCGAGTTGCGGCAGTCCGGGCCGGCGATCGTCGCGATCGCATCGCGCACGGCCCGGTCGCGCGCCGCGTGGTCGTGCCAGCCGGGGCTGCGGTCGGGCCGAGCCTCCACGAACAGCACCGGGACGCCCGCGGCCGCGACCTCCGCCAGCTTCGCGGCGACCTCCACGGTCAGGCTCTTCTCGCGGAATAGGATCAGCGCCTCGAAGCGCGCCTCGCCCATCAGGACGGCCCTGCCTTCGATGCGGGCCTGAAGCAGGCGGTCTTCGTTGAAGTAGAGCGGGTAGTGGCCGTGGCTGACCAGGCGGCTTGCGAGCGCGGCGCTGTCCTTGACCCACTTGCGATCGCCCGTCACCTCGCCGTCCGACGGCAGGATCATCTGCCTGACCCGGCCGCCGATGCCGCCGGCCTTGGGCAGTTGTGCATCCTGCTCATCGAGCACGCCCTCGACCAGCTCCTCCGCGATATAGTTGCCGTTCGGATAGTCGAACAACTGGTAGAAGATGCCCACGCGCGTGCTCGTCCGGCTGCGCTGGAGCAGGTATTGGCCGCGCGCGGCATAGGCGTTGAGTGCGGGCGCGGCCCCGATCAGCAGCGGATCCTGGCCGCTCATGTCGGTCGAGAAGTTCATCATCGCCATGAAGGGCGAGGCGAACGGGTGGTAGCCCGGATACGGGAAGGCCGGGTGATGGTACGGGTAGCCGTGGTAGATAGCCTGGTTGATGCCCGACTCGTAGAGCCGGTCGAGCCCGACGCGCCACTTGAGCGGCGTGGTCATGTACGCCCGGCCCTGCCAGACGAGCGTCTCCGCGGTGACGACCGGCCGCTCGTACAGCGTGCCCGCCGCGCCCGCCAGCTTGAGGAAGTTGAGCGCGCCCCCGCCGTAGAGCTGCTCGGTCTCCGGGATATCGGAATAGCCGAGCATCGCCAGGGGGTCGACCAGCATGCCGTAGCCCTGGACCCGGCTCTGCACGCCGTGGGCGTGCGCCCAGTCCGCCATCCCTCGGATGAACTGCTCGACGAACAGCTCGGACAGGGTGCGCTGGAAGTCCCAGCGCATGCGCGCGCCCGCGTCCTCCGCAGGCTCCGGCCCCTGCGGGTCGCGGGCCGCGAAGTCGAAGTTGGGCCGGCCGACCTCGTTGCCGTAGGTGTAGTACCCCACGTCCTTCAGCGGGACATACATCGCCGGCAGGTAGGGCGTGATGTCGTAGCCCCGCCGCCGGCGGAACTCGTCGAGGAAGCCCGGGGTCCAGTGCATCGGGTTGATGAGCTCGAAGCTGTCGGTGAAGAACGCGCGGAAGGTGTGGCCGAAGTCGCCGCCGAAATGGGCGTGCGCCGGGCCGAAGAACACATCCAGGTGGCGCTGTTCGGCCCGCGCGTCGAAGTGGTTGATGACCAGCGCCCGCTTGCCCGGCGCGCTGCGCGCATCTTGCAGCGCCATCGCGCCCGCGGAGCCTTCGTAGATCGCGAAGAGCTGCCACGTGCCCTCGGGCGCATCCCACGTGAGCCGGCCCCTGGCGTCCACCCGGCCGGTCAGGTCGATCATGCTGGCGAGGTCGAGCAGGGTGCTTTCCTTCGCCCGCCACGAGCCGAACTGGCCCGGCTTCTCCGTCACGCGGCCGGCGACCACGGCCAGCAGCTTCTTGTCGTCGGGGATATATTCGAGCATGTCCATGCCCCTGGCGACGCGGCCCACGACGTTGCGGAAGAACGCATAGAGCCGCGGCGGG
>MWBF01000519.1 GCA_002068935.1 Chloroflexi bacterium ADurb.Bin325 | reverse complement strand
GCTCGCCCGAGCCGAAGACGCTGGAGCACTATCTGCTCGTCGGCGCGCTCCCCGCGGCAAAGGCCGATTGCCTGGCGCTGCTGCGCTATGTGGCCCGCTTTGCGCCGGTCGTGGGCGACGATGTCGCGGCCGCGCGGCAGGCGCGCCACGTGACCATCCTGGGCGACCTCTCCGCCGTCGATGCGGCCGTCGAGCAGGGCCTGCGCGCGGACGGCGCGCAGGTGCAGCGCATCGCGGCCCAGTACGCCGCGACCCTGAACCGGCTGATCGAAGAAGGAAGACCTTATTGAACCACATCAGGCATCTGGGGCTGCTCTGTCATCCGAAGAAGCCCGAATCGATCGAGCTCGCCGACCAGATCGGCGGCTATCTGAACGGCCGCGGCTACACCGTGTGGATCGGCTCCGCCTGGGACGAGCCGGAGGCGCTCGCCCACGTCGCGGAGCTGGATCTGCTCGTCACGCTCGGCGGCGACGGGACCATGCTGCGTGCCGCGCGCATCGGCAGCCGGTGGGGCGTGCCGATCCTCGGTGTCAAGCTCGGCCGGGTCAGCTTCCTGGCGGATGTCCAGCCCGACGACTGGCAGGGGCCGTTCGACCGCATGCTGGCGGGTGACTACTGGCTCGAGGAGCGCATGCTGCTGGACATCCGTGTCGTGCGCGGGGGCGAGCCGCCGGTCAACCACTCGTATCTGGCGCTCAACGACGTGGTCATCAGCCGGGGCGGGCTGGCGCGCATCGTGACCGTCCAGACCTGGGTGGACGAGAGCTTTCTCACCACCTATCGCGCGGACGGCGTGATCGTCTCGACGCCGACCGGCTGCACGGGGTATGCGCTGGCCGCGGGCGGGCCGATCCTGCCGCCGGAGCTCAAGAACATCCTGCTGCTGCCCATCTGTCCGCACCTGAGCATGGATCGGCCGATCGTGCTCGCCCAAGGCGCGACCGTCAGCCTCCAGGCGCAGGCCGACTATGCGCCCATCGTGACCGTGGACGGGCAGTTCGAGATCGCGCTGGCCGAGGGCGACCGGGTGGAGGTGCGCGCCAGCCCGCACGTCTGTAGCTTCGTCCATATGCAGGACCGCGCCTATTTCTATCGGACGCTGATGGAGCGGCTGCGCTGGCGTGGGTGACGCGCCGACGGGCGGAGACGTGACGAGAAAGGCTTCTATGGCTGACCAACCGGCGACCCTGTATTGCGCCAACCACCCCGATCGGGAGACGATGCTGCGCTGCAACCGGTGCGACAAGCCCATCTGCTACCAGTGCGCGGTGTTGACCGAGGTGGGCTACCGCTGCCGGGAGTGCGTCAACGCGCAGCGCGCCAGGTACTACAACGCGGCGCCGCTCGACCTGCCCCTGGCCGCGGCCGTCGCGCTGATCCTCGGCGCGCTGGTGGGCGCGCTGGCCTATGCGATCCTGGGCGCCATCGGCTGGTTCGGCTTCCTGATCGCGTTCATGGCCGGCCCGGCCGCGGGCGGCGCGATCGCCGAGGTCATCCGCCGCGCGGTGGGCCGGCGCCGCGCGCCGGGCATGAAATGGACGGCCGCGATCATGTGTCTGGCAGGCGTCCTGCTCGGCGGCCTGCTGCTGGTCGGCGCGCCGGCGCTGGCCGGGGGCCTCCCGCCCGCCATGCTCCTGCGCGTCCTGCCGCGGCTCTTGTTCCGGCTCGACGTCCTGCTCCTGGCCGGGCTGGCGGCCAGCACCGTCTACGCGCGGCTGCTCTAGGCCGCGCGGCGGGC
>MWBF01000518.1 GCA_002068935.1 Chloroflexi bacterium ADurb.Bin325 | reverse complement strand
GGCAAGCTCCTGCTCCACCCGCTCGCCGTCTTCGTCGCGCTGTCGCTGACGCCCGGCCTGCCGCCGGTGATGGTGGCGGGCGGAACGATCTTCGCGGCGATGCCGATGATGAGCATCTACCCGATCATCGGCGCCCGCTTCGGCATGGCGGGCCTGACCGCCGCCGCGCTGCTGGCGACGACGATCTGCTCGGCGGGCACCATCACCCTGATCGTGCTGGCACTGAAGCACTACGGGCTGGTCAGCCTCTGGTAGCCGCCGCGTCCCTTGTCGTCCGGCCGGATGACAGGGGAGCGGGCCGGTTCATGCGATGATGCCGCGTGTTTCGAACCAGAGGGCCTCGTCATGGACTGGCATAGCCTGGCCGCGTCGCACCTTTCCCAGCCCCGCCCGGACCGGCAAGGACCTGACGCTGAACGCGCCTACTGGCTGGCGGCGGATCGGTCGCCGGCGCCGGACTTCCGGCGGCTCCTGTCGCGCGCAACGGTACTCGGGGGCGTCATGCTCCTGATCGGTGTGGCGCTTTTCTGACGGACCCGGACGGTTGTGCTATGCTGGAGCGGGAGGACCACCGGATGCGCGACGCAGCCGACGATGAGGGTGCAATCCTGTCGGTCCTCCGGGCGGAGACGGAAGCCTGGCTGGCGCGGGACTTCGAGGCGCTGGCGCGGTATTGGGTGCAGGGGGCACAGGCCGAGCGGCTTCGGGCCTTCGCGTCGCTCGGGGTGCGGGTGGACCGGGGATGGGAGGCGATCGCCGCCCAGATCAGGGGGCACATGAAGCGGTTCCCGACGCCCTATCCGCTCGATGACCGCGTCCGGATGGAGCGGGTCAATATCGTCATCGGCGCGGACATGGCGTGGGTCAGCTACGACGAACTCGGCCCGGAGGAAGGGCTTGGCTATTCGCTGGCCGGGGCACGCCGCATCCTGAAGATCTTCCAGCGGATCGAGGGGCATTGGCGGATCGGGTGCATGGTGCTGATGGAGAGCACCATCGGATACTCCCACTGCCCGCTCGTGGAGATCGACGGCGACGCGCGCGTCATCTGGATGAACGGGCTGGCGCACGAGCGGCTGCGCGACCACCCCGGCCTCGTGGTTGCCGCGGGCAGGCTCCGTGCCCGGCACCGCGACCGGAACACCGCGCTGCGGGATGCGGCGCGCTGGGCCGACCGGCAGCTGGAGAGCCAGGCCCCGCTCAACCTGATGCCGGACCAGGCCCGCCTTGTCCTGCTTGGCGAGGATGATGCCGACGGGCCGCTGCATTGCTGGGTGTTCCTGAAGGACGCGAAGATCGTTGTCAGCTTCGACGACGCCGATCGCATCACACGCTGCCTCGCCACGGCGGCCGAGGCCTACCGTCTCTCGCCGGCCCAGGCACGGCTGGCGCGCCGGCTGTCCGAGGGCGACGACCTTGCCGCCGCGGCCGCGGCGCTCGGGGTCAGCGTCAACACGGTGCGCACCCAGCTGCAGCGCATCTTCGACAAGACGGGCGTGCGCAGCCGCGCCGCGCTCATCCGCGCCCTTCTCGGAGTCGACTGCCCGGTCCAGTAGCGTTTGGCCCTCAGAGACCCCAGCGCAGCGCCAGCGGGTTGACGTCGCGGGCGAGTTCCATCAGCTGCGCCCGGGCGTCCGGGTGCAGCGGGCGGGTCGGGTGGCGGACGGCCTCCGACCGGATCACACCGCCTTCCTTCATCACCACCTTGCAGGAGCGCCAGCCGCACTGGCGGTTCTCGAAGTTGATGATCGGC
>MWBF01000517.1 GCA_002068935.1 Chloroflexi bacterium ADurb.Bin325 | reverse complement strand
GCTGGCGCTGGACGACCTGCGCATCACCGTGCTGCACCCGGCCGAGCCGCTGCCGCCGGACATCAGCGACAACGCAGCCTCCCTGGTCCTGCGCCTCGACTACGGCGAGACGAGCTTCCTGCTGATGGGCGATGCGGAGCAGGCGACGGAGGGCGAACTGTTGGCGGCCGGCCTGCCGCTCCGCGCGGATGTCCTGAAGGTGGCCCATCACGGCAGCGGCGGCGCGACGTCGGCCGCCTTTCTCGCCGCGGTGCAGCCCCGGCTGGCGGTGATCCAGGTCGGCGCGGACAATCGGTTCGGCCATCCCCACCCCGACACGCTGGCGCGCCTGGCCGACATCACGATCCTGCGCACCGACCGCAACGGCCGCGTCGAGGTGATCAGCGACGGCCAGCAGCTCTGGATCAACCCGGAGCGGTAGGGCCGTATCCGCGCCCGAACGGCGCCGTTAACGATCATTAGCGCCCAGATTGAGTTACAGGTCACTGTACGGATCGTTTATCTGAGGTACATATATCCTGGTGCAGCGTGCTGGCACCGAAGTTTCTTCATGCAAGGAGAATGCAGGAAATGTCGTTGACGCAAAGTAGGAAAAAGATCGTGCTGTTCATCGTGGCCGCGTTGATGGTCATGAGCCTACCCCTGGCGGTAGCTGCGCAGACCGCGGACGCCCCGGCGAACGGCATCACCGCGCCGAAGGAAGGGGCGAAGGTGAGCGGGACGGTCGAGGTGACCGGTTATGCAAGCGACCCGGCCTTCATGAAGTGGCAGCTCGACCTGCTGCCCGGCGGGGACGCGGATCAGGCTGGCTTCCTGGCCCTCGGCAAGGAGCAGGGCGTGTTCACCCACACCCTGGTCACGACCGAACTCGCAAACGGCGAGTATGCGCTGCGGCTGCGCGTCGTGCGCGATGACAGCAACTACACCGAATACACCACCCAGTTTACCGTCGCCAATGCGGCGGCAGCGGCCCCTGCTGAACCGGCTGCGGCTGAACCTGCTGCGACGGAAGAGGCGGCTCCTGCTGCGGCAGCGGCCCCTGCTGCGGCGGCTGCGGCTGAGACGCCGAGCAACGGCTTCACGGCTCCGGCCGCGGGCGCTGCGGTCAGCGGCGCGGTGACGGTCCGCGGCAACGCGACCTCGGCCGATTTCATGAAGTGGCAGCTCGACCTGCTGCCCGGCGGGGATGCGGATCAGGCGAGCTTCCTGGCCCTCGGCAAGGAGCAGGGCGTGTTCACCCACACGCTCGACACGGCCGATCTGGCCGCGGGCGAATATAGCCTCCGCCTGCGCGTCGTGCGCCAGGACTCGAACTACGACGAGTATTTCGTGAAGTTCACCGTCGGCCCGGCCGCGGCCGCTGCCAAGGCGCCTGCGGAAGCGGCTCCGGCCAGCGAGCCGGCCAAGGTCGCCGCGACGGAGGAAGAAGCAGCCCCTGTCGCGACCGCGCCTGAGGCTGCCCCGAACGGCATCACCGCGCCGAAGGACGGCGCAACGGTGAAGGGCGAGGTCGAGGTGACCGGCAATGCAAGCGACCCGGCCTTCACAAAGTGGCAGCTCGACCTGCTGCCCGGCGGGAACGCGGATCAGGCGAGCTTCCTGGCCCTCGGCAAGGAGCAGGGTGAGTTCACCTACACGCTGGACACCGCCAACCTGGAGAACGGCGAGTACGGACTGCGGCTGCGCGTCGTGCGCAGCGACGGCAACTACACCGAGTACACCACTCAGTTCACCGTCGCCAACTAAGTCGGTCCGAAACA
>MWBF01000516.1 GCA_002068935.1 Chloroflexi bacterium ADurb.Bin325 | reverse complement strand
GGAGCGAGCCGCCAAACCATAAGATCTATCCGAGAATTGCTGAGCGCCCGGCCGCGTCCCCTCGTCTCCCCCTCTTCCCCCTCTCCTGAGGGCGAGCCTTCGGCTCGCACGTCAGGAGAGGGGGACAGGGGGGTGAGGAAAGCCGAGCGAGTTTTCGGGTAGACACTTCACGTCCGTGACCCACGTATCCCCGCGCGAAACTCTAATCTAATTCTAATCCTTATTCGGGCCAATCGTGCTTATAATGACGGATCGGGCGCGCGGCCGCTCAGGCTGCCGTGCGCATGTGAACCCGGTCCTCATCGAGGTGCCTCATGATCGAAGTCTCTGAACTGCGGAAATCATATGGTTCCGTCGAAGCGCTGCGCGGGGTCAGTTTCGACATCGCGGCGGGGCAGATTGTCGGCCTCCTGGGGCCGAACGGCGCCGGCAAGACCACCATCATCAAGATCCTGACCGGCTATCTGCAACCGGATGTCGGCACGGTCACGGTGGACGGCCTGGATGTCCTGACGCAGACGCGCGCCGTCCAGGCGCGCATCGGCTATCTGCCGGAGAATGCGCCCCTCTACCCGGAGCTGTCCGTGCAGGCCTATCTGAAGATGATGGCCGACCTGCGCCAGATCCCGGCCGCGGACCGGCCTGTACGGCTATCTGACGCGGCCTATCGGCCAGCTCTCCAAGGGCTATCGGCAGCGCGTCGGGCTGGCGCAGGCCATCCTGCACAAGCCAAAGCTGCTCATCCTCGACGAGCCGACCGTCGGGCTGGACCCCACGCAGATCATCGAGATCCGCGGCCTGATCCGGCGTCTGGCGAGCCATGCGACCGTCCTCTTCTCGACGCACATCCTGTCCGAGGTCGAGGCGCTCTGCGACCGCGCCATCATCCTCATCAACGGCCTCATCAAGACCGATGCGCGGCTGGCGGATCTGGAGGTCACCGCGGACGCGGTCGTCGTCCTGGCGAAGCGCACGGACGGCTTCGAGCGGATGCTCCGTTCGTTGAGCGGGGTGCGCGGCATCGAGCCGTGGCGGACGTCCGACGGCTACCCGGCCTATCGCGTCCTGGGCATGGACGACGTGGATCTCTGTCCCGAAATCTACAGCCTGGCGCGGCAGAACGACTGGCCGCTGCGCGAGCTGCGCCGCGATGTGCGCACGCTCGAAACCGTCTTCAATCAGTTGGCGACGGGGGCATGACGCGATGAAACAGACCCTCTCCATCACCCGCAAGGAGCTCGCCGGCTACTTCGGCTCGCCGATGGCGCTGCTCTTCATCGGCGCGTTCCTCGCGGTCACGTTGTTTGCCTTCTTCTGGGTCGAAACCTTCTTTGCCCGCGGCATCGCGGACGTGCGGCCGCTCTTCCGCTGGATGCCGCTGCTGATGGTCTTCCTGGTGGCCGCGCTGACCATGCGCCAGTGGAGCGAGGAGCAGCGCGCGGGCACGCTGGAGGTGCTGCTCACGCTGCCGGTCAGCAAGGTGCAACTGGTCATGGGCAAGTTCATCGCGGTCATGTTCCTGGTCGCGATCGCGCTGGCGCTGACCCTGTTCCTGCCGATCACCGTCGCGCTGCTCGGCCCCCTGGACTGGGGCCCGGTCATCGGCGGCTATCTTGCGGCGCTGCTCATGGCCGCCGCGTATGCGGCCATCGGCCTGTTCATCTCCTCGCGCACCGACAACCAGTTGGTCTCGCTCATCATGACCATCCTGGTGGGCGGGCTCTTCTATCTGATCGGCTCGACCAGCGTCACGAACTTCAC
>MWBF01000515.1 GCA_002068935.1 Chloroflexi bacterium ADurb.Bin325 | reverse complement strand
TATCCGAAAATTGCTCTGGCCGGTCTCCGACCGAGCCAGGGGCACGGTCAGAGACCGGCCCCAGCGGGTTTTCGGATAGACACTAAGCTTGACAGGGCGGCCTGTCTGGGCCACAATGCAGCCGTTTGCCGCGGGAGCTTCCCGGCCGGCAACGCATCACGTACCTGGAGCGCCCATGCGCCTGACCTGGCAGCCGCTCACCCTGCAACTGCGCAATCCCTTCCGCCTCTCCTACGGCGTGAGCGATACGCGGCGCGTCTTCTGGCTGCGCCTGACCGACGAGACGGGACTGGAAGGGTGGGGCGAGGCCGCGATCCCGCCCTATTACGGCGTCTCGGACGAGGCGATGACTGCGTATTGGGCGGACGTGGCCGGCCGCGCCGCGGCCCTGCCGGAGCGGCCGGAGGAGATCCCGGCCTGGGTCGGCGACGCCGGGCCCGCGGCCGCACGCTGCGCGCTGGATCTGGCGCTGCACGACCGGCTGGCGCGGCGGGCCGGGCTTCCGCTCTGGCAACTGCTCGGCGCGGCCGCGCCCGCAGCCCTGGCGACCTGCTTCACCATTGCCATCGCCGAGCCGGCGGAGATGGCCCGGCTGGCCGCGGAATCCGGCCGGTTTGCCGCGCTCAAGATCAAGCTCGGCTCGGACGACGACTTTGCCCGGCTGGCCGCGGTGCGCGCCGCGCGGCCAGACGCGCGGCTCCGGCTGGACGCCAACGCGGGGTGGCGGCGCGACGAGGCGATAGCCCTGATCGATCGGCTGGCGCAGTTCGATATCGAGCTGATCGAGCAGCCCGTCGCAAAGGACGATCTCGCGGGGCTGGGCTACGTCCAGGCCCACACGTCCATCCCGGTCGTCGCGGACGAGTCGTGCCAGACCCTCGCGGATGTGGAGGCGCTGGCCGCGGCGGGCGTCCGCGCGATCAACCTGAAGCTGATGAAGGCGGGCGGGCTGGGGCCGGGGCTGGCGATGCTGCGCCGGGCGCGGGCGCTCGGCCTGCAGGTGATGCTCGGCTGCATGGTCGAGACCTCGCTGGGCGTGACCGCGATGACCCATCTCGCGGGGCTGGCGGACTGGCTCGACCTCGACGGCCCGCTGCTGATCGCCAACGACCCTTTCGAGGGACTGCGCTATGACGAGCGGGGCGGCGTCCATCTGCCCGCGCGGCCGGGCATCGGCGCGAAGCTGCGCGACAAGACGATAGTTTGAGAGGTGCAACCGTGCGATTCTTCGATGCTCATTGCGATGTGGTCATGCACAGCTACGATGGCCCGTTCGACTTTATCGCGGGCGATGCGCGGCCCGTGGGCAAGCGGTCGCACGTCGACCTGCCCCGGCTGGAGGCGGGCGGCCATTGCGTCCAGCTCTTTGCGGTCTTCGTCACGCGGCGCTATCACGCGGAGCGCGATATACCGCGGCTGGCGCGCACGGCCATCGCGACGATCCACGGATGGGCCGCGGCGTCGGAGGGCCGGCTGCGCTTGATCCGTACCGCGGCCGACCTGCGCGGCGCGTGCGCCGACGCTGCGCCGGGGCTGCGCGGCCTGATCGGGCTGGAGGGCGCGGACCCGCTGGCCGACGCGGAGGAGCTGCGGGAGTTCTTCGACCTGGGCGTGCGCCTCGTCATCCCGGCCTGGGACGACAACCACTTCTCCGGCACCGTGTTCGGCGCGGGCGGCGGGCTGACTGACGAGGGGCGGAAGCTGATCCTGCTGGCCGAGGAGCTGCACGTGATGGTGGATGTCTCGCACGCATCGGACGCCGCGTTCGACCAGATCGTGGCCCTGAC
>MWBF01000514.1 GCA_002068935.1 Chloroflexi bacterium ADurb.Bin325 | reverse complement strand
CCCCCTGGGTGCGTTCAGGCCCCCACCCCGGCCCTCCCCCGCTGCGCAGGGGAGGGAGGCTTGCTCCCCTTCCCCTGTTCGACGGGGGAAGGGGCCAGGGGATGGGGGCCAACTCCCGCCCCCACCCCGGCCCTCCCCCGCTGCGCAGGGGAGGAGGGCTTGCTCCCCTTACCTTGCCCCCTGGCTCGGCAGGAAATCGGCCAAAGCCGTTCGTAGTGGGCGCTTTAGCGCCTTATCGGGTGCGGGGCGCTGAAGCGCCTACTACAAACCTGTCTGCGCGGGCCGCCGATTTTAAAGGGGTTTTGACACATGAGTTCCATTGCTGGTATAATCTTACCCATGCGATCGGGAGCGCCAGCGCGCGCATAGGGGGCAATGCGGTTCGACCAGGGGGCGTGCAGGGTCGCGCGCGGCGTCTACAGCTAACCATGAGCGTCATCGAAGAAATCAAGGGTCGCCTCGACATCGTCGACGTGATCTCGACCTATGTCCAGCTTCAGAAGGCGGGACGTAACTACAAGGGCCTTTGTCCGTTCCACAACGAGAAGACCCCCTCCTTTGTCGTGTTTCCCGAAACCCAGGGCTGGCATTGTTTCGGCGCTTGCAGCACCGGCGGCGACATCTTCACGTTTGTGATGAAGCGCGAGAACCTGGACTTCGGGGAGGCGCTGGCGCTGCTGGCCGCAAAGGCCGGGGTGGAGCTGAAGGAGCGCGGCGCGGCCGCGGAGGGCGACGCCGGCCGGCTGGAACGGCTGCGCGCGATCCTGGCCGACACGGCCGGCTACTATCACTACCTGCTCATGCGCCATGCGGAGGCCGCCGTTGCCCGCGATTATCTTCAGCGGCGCGGCCTGACGCAGGAGACCTGGGAAGCCTGGCAGCTGGGCTACTCGCTCGATAGCTGGGATGCGCTCAAGACGCGGCTGCTCGACAAGGGCTACCGGCCCGAGGAGGTCGAGGAAGCCGGGCTGTTGATCCAGCGCGATGACCGGATGGGGTACTACGACCGCTTCCGCGGCCGCTTCATGATCCCGATCCGCGATGTGCAGGGCCGGGTGATCGGCTTCGGCGCGCGCATCCTGCGGGAGGACCCCGCGCATCCCGCGCCCAAGTACATGAACTCGCCGCAGACGCCGCTCTTCGACAAGAGCAGCGTGCTGTTCGGGCTGGACATGGCCCGCAAGGCCATCCGCGATGCAGACCTGGCCGTGCTCGTCGAGGGCTACATGGATGTCATCGGCTCGCACCAGGTCGGCGTGACGAACGTCGTCGCGGGGATGGGCACCGCGCTGACCGAGGCGCAGATGCGCCAGATCAAGCGCTACAGCAGCAACATCACCCTGGCGCTGGACCCGGACGCCGCGGGCGAGCAGGCCACCCTGCGCGGCCTGGAGGCGGCGCGGCAGTCGCTCGAACGCGAGTGGCAGCCCGTCATCAGCCCGACCGGCCTGGTGCGCCAGGAGAGCCGGCTCAAGGCGCAACTGCGCATCGCGGCCCTGCCGGATGGCCTGGACCCGGACGAGCTGGCCCTGCAGGACGCGGCCCGCTGGCGGCAGGTCATCGCGGAGGCGCGACCGGTGGTGGATTATTATCTGGGTATCGTCGCGCGCGAGGAAGACCTGTCCACCGCACACGGCAAGGCCGCCGCGGTGGAGCGGCTGGCCCCGCTGCTGCGCGAGATCGCCAACCCGGTCGAGCGGGCGCATTACCTGCAACTGTTAGCGCGCATGGTGCAGACCGACGAACGGCTGGTCGCGGATCAGGTCATGCAGGCGGGGCGGCTGGACGAGCGCCGGG
>MWBF01000513.1 GCA_002068935.1 Chloroflexi bacterium ADurb.Bin325 | reverse complement strand
TGGTGGCTGGCGCCGCTGATCGCGATCCCGGCCGGCCCGGCGACGGCCGCGCTCGCGATGGTCGCGCGGCGCTGCGCGCGGGACATCCGCGTGGATCGCTCGTTCTACTGGGATGGGTTCCGGAAGTATTGGAAACAGGCGCTGGGCGTCAGCGCCATCGGCATGGGCGGGCTGTCGCTGCTGCTGCTGAACCTGCTCTTCTATCTGGGCCAGCCGAATGCGCTGTTGCGGATCGTCGCCTTTCTGTGGCTCTACATCATCGTCTTCTGGCTCGCCATGCAGATCTACATCTACCCGATCCTCATCAGCCTCGAGGAGCCGAGCGTGCTGGCCGCGCTCAAGACCGCGGCGCTGGCGGCCTTTGCGAATCCGCTCTATACCCTGATGCTGCTCGTCGTGGCGATCGCGTTGACCGCGGTGTGCGTGGTGCTGGCGATGCTGGTGCTGTTCGTCTGGCCCGCGCTGATGGTGCTGCTGGGCCAGCACTCGCTGCGCCTGTTCCTGGAGCGCCTCGGCGTCAAGCTGGACGACGATAGCGACTCCTACGGGAGCAACACCTGAGGGGCCGGGCATCCTTCGGCTAACGGGAGTTCGTCACCAGCCTTGCGCCGTCCACCCGCTCAGGATGCCTTCGCGATCACTCATTACTCGTTCGTCCCAAACACCTTCGTGATCTCGTCCACCGCAAACATCGGCCAGGCGACCGGCGCGCCGGCGCGCCGCGCGACGAGGCCGGCGTCCCGCGGCGTCAGCCGCCCGATGACCGCGGTCGGATAGCCCGCGGCGTCGAGGGCCGCGCGCGCGGCCTCGGCGTGCGGCCCGGCGACGATCAGCAGGATCGCGCCCGATGCGATCGTGCCGAGCGGGTCCAGGCCGAACTCCCGGCAGAGCGTCGCGCTCTCCTCCAGGATCGGGATGGCGTCCAGCGCGACCTCCATCCCCGTGTCGCCGGCCCGCGCGATCTCCAGCAAGCCGCTCAACACTCCGCCCTCGGTCGGGTCGTGCATCGCGTGGACGCCGGGCAGCTCCGCCGCGACCAGCGCCGGCGCGACCACGCTGATGCCGGGGTCGTGCAGGAACCGCTGGCAGCGCGCGATGAACTCGGCCGTGTAGCCGCGCGCGGCCAGCGTCTCCGCGCGCTCCAGCGCGATCAGGGCGGTCCCTTCGATGGGCACGGATCGGACCAGCAGCACCGCGTCGCCCGGCTGCACGCCGCGCTTGGTCAGCAGGCGGTCGCGCGCCACCTCGCCGAGCATCGTCCCGCAGATGATCGGCCGGTTCAGCCCCACGGTGATCTCGGTGTGCCCGCCGGCCAGGCTGACGCCCAGCGCGGCGCAGGCCCGGTCGATCTGCTCGAAGATGGCCTCGGCCAGCGCGGCGGTTGCCCGGCCGGCGGGCAGCAGCACGGTCGCCATGAACCAGCGCGGCCGCGCGCCCATGACCGCGATATCGTTTGCGTTCACGTTGACCGCATACCAGCCGATCTCGCTCGTCGCAAAGGTGATCGGGTCCATCTTGGCGACGAGGCAGCGGTCGCCGAAGTCGAACACTGCGGCGTCCTCGCCCCCGCGCGGTCCGACGATGATGCGCGGATCGTCCGGCGCAAAGCGGGTCAGGAGCTGATCCAGGAGGGCCAGCGGCAGCTTGCCGGCGGGCAGATAAGTGGTGTCAGGCATAGCGTCGAGTATAGCGAACGCGCACGGCGATGTCAACGTCCTCGAAAATACGCCAGCGGTTCCAAATGTAGGCCGCAAAGCATCCTGAGCGGAGGCCGCCGCTTGCGGCGGACGCAGTCGAAGGATGCAGAAC
>MWBF01000512.1 GCA_002068935.1 Chloroflexi bacterium ADurb.Bin325 | reverse complement strand
CGGCGCGACGACCCAGCCGAGCCGCAGGCCGGGCGCGAGGGTCTTGGAGAAGGTGCCCAGATAGATGACGTTGCCCGCCATGTAGCCGTGGCCGTTCGACGGCGCGTCGCCCTGATGGTCGGCGTCGAGCGCGATGAGCGGCGGCAAGTGTTCGCCCTCGAAGCGCAGCGCGCCGTAGGGGTCATCTTCGACGAGGGGGATGCCGTATTTGTTGGCCAGCCGCACAAGGTCGAAGCGCCGCTCCAGCGACAGGGTCGTGCCGCCCGGATTCTGGAAGTTGGGCAGGACATAGATGAACTTGGGCCCGACGCGCAGCGCGCCCTCCAGCAGCTCCGTGCGCAGCCCGTCGTCGTCCTGCGGCACCGCGACATAGTCGGCCTGGTAGGCGTTCCACGCTTGCAGCGCGCCCAGATAGGTCGGCTCCTCTACCAGCACCCGGTCGCCGGGGTTGATCAGCATCTTGCCGACCAGATCCAGCGCCTGCTGAGCGCCGCTGGTGATCAGCACGTTGCCCGGCTCGGCCCTGATGCCGTAGCGGGCCATGCGGTCGCAGATGAAGCGGCGCAGGGGCGGGTAGCCCTCGGTCGGCCCGTATTGCAGGGCGGCCGTGCCGTGCGTGTTCAGCAGGCGACAGGCCGCGGCCTCGCACTCGGCCAGGGGGAACAGCTCCGGCGCGGGCAGGCCGCCGGCAAACGAGATGATATCGGGCTGCTGGGTGAACTTCAGCAGCTCGCGGATGATCGAACGTCCCATGCGCTGCGTGCGCTGCGCATAACGGCTCTTCCAGGGTGTGCTCACGCTCAACCTCCTCGCTGAGTTTTATGTTTATTTGCCACAGAGGTCACAGGACACGGAGGTTTTTGAGTAACCGATGTCATCTCGATATCATCTCTGAGCTCTCTGTGGCTCGATCCAATACTGCCTCAGCGCCGCGGCGGAGGGCCTGTTTGTTGCTCTCCAGATACCTGTGCTGCCGTTCGGGGAGATGGCGATCCAGCGCCAGCTCCACGGCCGCGAGCGGCAGCACGCCCGTCACGGCCAGGTAGGCGCCGACGAGCGCGACGTTTGCCTGGCGCACGTTGCCCAGCTCCTCCGCGATGACGTTGGCCGGCACGGGCACGTAGCGGATGTCGGCGCGCGCGGCCGCGGCGGAGATCAGGCTGCTGTTGTAGATCAGGCAGCCGCCCGGCTTGACGAGCGGTTCGTACTTCTCGAACGACGGCAGGTTGAGGGCGATGACCGTGGTCGGCCGTCGCACCTGGGGCGAGCCGATCGCCTGGTCCGCCATGACGACGGTGCAGTGGGCGGTCCCGCCGCGCATCTCCGGCCCATAGGAGGGGATCCAGGTGACGTGCAACCCGGCATCCAGCGCGGCGTATGCTAACAACTGCCCGGCGAAGAGCGCGCCCTGGCCGCCGAAACCGGAAATGATGATTTCCTCGTTCATCGTGGCTCCTTTGCCATTCCGCCGGTCATCCCAGCGCCTTCACCGCATCGCTTACCTTGAAGTCGGCCAACGGGAAGTAGGGGACCATGACATCGCGCACCCATGCCAGCGCCTCCAGCGGCGACATGTGCCAGTTGGTCGGGCAGCTCGACAGGAATTCGACGAGGCTCAGCCCCGCGCCGGCCAGTTGGGCCTTGAACGCGGTGATGACGGCCTTCTTGGCCTGGCGGATGGTGCGCACATCGTACACGCTGCGGCGCACCACGTAGGCGGCCCCCGGCAGCCCCGCGATGATCTCGGCCATGCGCATGGGGTAGCCGTGCAGCTTGACATCGCGGCCGGCCGGCGAGGAGGTCGTGACCTGGCCCGGCAGGCTCGTCG
>MWBF01000511.1 GCA_002068935.1 Chloroflexi bacterium ADurb.Bin325 | reverse complement strand
GCCCAGCCGGGGCAGGGGGGCGAGACGCCGAAGGCGCTGCGCGATACGGCCCTGCTGGAGCTGCTCTACGCCACGGGCATGCGGGTCAGCGAGGTGGCCGGGCTGACGTTGGAGGATATCGACCTGGCGGCCGGCTCGGTGCGCTGCGTGGGCAAGGGCAACAAGGAGCGCGTGATGCCGCTCTATGCGGAGGCCACGCAGGCGGTCGCGGCCTATCTCGACCAGGGCCGGGCCGCGTTCCTGGGCCAGAACCGGGACGAGCCGACCCTCTTCCTCAACCCGCGCGGGGAACGCCTGACCCGCCAGGGGCTGTGGCTGATCATCAAGGGCTACGCCCGGCAGCTCGGGCTGGAGGATCGCGTCACCCCGCACACGCTGCGACACTCCTTTGCGACGCACATGCTCAACGGCGGCGCGGGCCTGCGCGAGGTGCAGCAGTTGCTCGGCCACGCCAACATCTCCACCACCCAGGTCTACACGCACATCACCCAGGGCCGCCTGCGCCAGGTGTACGACGAGGCGCACCCGCGCGCGGCCGGGACGGAGGCCCCATGAGCGCCGCGGATATGGGCCAGCCGGCGGCCTTTGGCCGGACGCACTACCGGGAGGCGGCCGAGTTCATTCGGTCGCGCACGGCCCACCGGCCGCGCACCGGCCTGATCCTCGGCTCGGGCCTGCACGCGCTGGCGGACGAGGTCACGGCCGCGGATCGCATCCCCTACGGCGAGATCCCGCATTTTCCGCTGCCCCGCGTCAGCGGGCACAGCGGCCAGCTCGTCATCGGCGAGCTGGCGGGACAGCCGCTCCTCATCATGCAGGGCCGCGCGCACCCCTACGAGGGCTATTCGCCGGCGCACGCGACGCTGCCCGTGCGCGTCATGCACGAGCTGGGCGTCACGACGCTGATCGTCACCAACGCGGCCGGCGGGCTGAACCCGAGCTTCCGCGCGGGCGACCTGATGCTGATCGTGGATCACATCGGCCTGATGGCGATGGTCGGCGGCAACCCGCTCTGGGGCCCGAACGACGACACGCTGGGCCCGCGCTTCCCCGCGCTCAACAAGGCCTATGACCCGGCGCTGCGCCGCCTTGCGCTGGATGTCGCGGCCCGGCTGGGCATCGAGCTGCGCACGGGGGTGTATGTCGGGCTGGGCGGGCCGACCTACGAGACGCCCGCGGAGGTGCGCTTCCTGCGGCTGATCGGGGGCGATGCGTGCGGCATGTCGACCGTGCCGGAGGTCATCGTGGCGCGGCACATGGGGCTGCGCGTGCTGGGCATCAGCGGCATCTCGAACATGGCGACCGCGGATCCCGATGCGACCGAGGAGGCCGATCACGCCGAGGTGTTGGCCGCCGGCAAGACGTTGGCCCCCAAGATGGTTGCCATCGTGCGCGGGGTTCTGGAAGGCCTGGCGTAGGAGAACCAGACGGCCTTTGCGGGCGTCTGATAGCTTATGGCAATCATCGTTGACTTCATTCGCGAGTACGCCGCATGGGTGTATGGCGTCTGCGCGCTCGTCGCGCTCTGGCACCTGCGCATCGCGCTGCTGGCGCGGCGCGAGCGGCGCTATGCCGTGTTCACGCTGGAGCGCGAGGCCGCGCTGAACCGCGTGTACAGCAGTTGGGGCGTCGCGCTCTTGCTGATCGCGCTGATGGCCGCGGTGTATTTCCTGAGCACGGTGGTGGCCGATGCCGTGCGGCCGCTGGTGGAGGCCGACCGCGCCACCGCGACGCCGACCCTCCTGGCCGCCGCGCTCGGCTCCCCGACGGCCACCCCGACGCTGCCGGAGACGGAGTTCACGCCGGAGGCGGATGCAACGCCGACGCGGCGGCCCCCGCCGACCGTCC
>MWBF01000510.1 GCA_002068935.1 Chloroflexi bacterium ADurb.Bin325 | reverse complement strand
GACCCGGCCGTCGCCCACGTTGGCAGACGGCGCCAATCCCAACCCGCCGACCAGCCCCGCGGCCAGATCCGACAGGATGTCACCGAACAGGTTGGTCGTGACGAGCACGTCGAAGCGCTCTGGCTCCTTCGCCAGCCACATCGCGGCCGCGTCCACCAACATCTCGTCGGCCGTCACGTCGGGATAGTCGGCTGCGACCGCCAGACACGCCTCGCGAAACAGCCCGTCCGTGACCTTGAGGACGTTGGCCTTGTGGACGACGGTGACGCGCGGATGAGAGCGGCCGCGCAGCCGCGCCTGCTCGAACGCGACGCGCGCGATGCGCTCGCTGGCGCGGCGGGTGATGACCCGCTCGGCGATGGCGGTGTCGCCGTCGCGGTGCTCGCGGCCGCTGTACAGCCCCTCGGTGTTCTCGCGCACGATGAGCAGATCCACCGTGCGGTCGCCGGACAGCAGGCTGGCGGTCGGGCGGAGGTTGGCGTAGAGGTCGAGCTGGCGGCGCAGCGCGAGGATGGGGCTGCGGTAGGTCGGAGCTCCCGCGCCGTGCGGCTGCGCGGGGGAGGGCGATCCGCCGCTTTGTTCGGGCGACCGGCTTGCCGCTGTGTGCGCCTCGCCGCTGATGGGCGACTGCGTGGCGCCGAAGAGCACCGCGTCGGATGCCGCGACGGCCTGGAGGGTGGCCTCCGGCAGCGCGGTCCCCCGGCGCTCGAAGCACGCCCAGCCTGCCTCGGCCTCGACAAAGCGCAGGCCGGGGCAGGCGGCCGCGAGCGCCTGCCCCGCGGCAGGGATGACCTCCTGGCCGACGCCATCGCCGGGAATGAGACAGACGGTCGTCATGACAGCTCCGCCTTGCGCAACATGGGGAGCAGCCCGCCGGCGTCCAGGATGGCCGCGACCGAGGGCGAGAGGGGCGGGAACGGAAACTCGCCGGCCGCGCAGCGGACGATGCAGCGATCCAGGAGGACGGTGACAGGCTCTCCGGGCTGGATAGCCGCAACCGCCTCCGGGCAGACGACGGGGAGGAGGCCGTTGTTGACGGCGTTACGGAAGAAGATACGTGCGAAAGATTGCGCGACTATAACACGAATCCCCGCGGCGCGCAAGCTCGTCACAGCCTGCTCGCGGCTCGAACCGCAGCCCCAGTTGCGCCCGGCCACGATCACGTCGTCGGGCTGCACGTTGGCCGCAAACGTGGGATCCAGATCTTCCAGCGCGTGGCGGGCCATCTCGGCCTCGTCCTTGATGGTGTAGGTGTATTTGCCGGGGAAGATGACGTCGGTGTTGACGTCGTCGCCGTAGCGCCACGCGCGGCCGGTGACGGCCGATGATTGAAGATTTAGAGAGGAAGATGGAAGATTGTCCGAGGGCGCAGGATTTTGGTTTGCAGGATTGGCGGCTACAGAGGTCAGAATTGGTGCAGCTTGCCAGGCGTCCTGGGGAGTCATGCGACCTGCCTGACCACTCATGGCCACCTCGGAATCATTCTCCAGATTCCGCTCTGAATCTTCAATCTGCAATCTGTGCGAAGCAACGCTTCGCACATCTGAAATCGTCCCGATCCGCCCCAGCACCGCGCTGGCCGCGACGACCGCGGGGCTGGCGAGATAGATCGACGCCTCGGGGTTGCCCATCCGGCCGCGGAAGTTGCGGTTGGCCGTGCTGATGACCGTCTCGCCGTTTGCGGGGATGCCCAGGTGGTTGCCCATGCACGGGCCGCAGCCCGGCGTGCCGAGCATCGCGCCGGCCGCGAGAAAGGTCGTGATATAACCGGCCTCCAGCGCGGCCTGCAACACCTCGCTCGAGGCGGGGATGACCAGGAGCCGCGTGCCCTCCGCGACATGGCGCACCTGG
>MWBF01000509.1 GCA_002068935.1 Chloroflexi bacterium ADurb.Bin325 | reverse complement strand
GCGATCGGCGGGGGAAAGCTCGAATGTGCGCATGGCGGCAAGCATAGCACCAGTCCGAGCGGGCGTCAACGCGGGGAGAGGGCGCGAGTGTAAGCCCCGCGCCTTGCCTCGCCCCCGCGATGCCCTATAATGCACCATCATGGGCATCATGGGCGCTTCCCTCGCGGCAAGGCCGCGCACGCGCCGCGGCCGGCGCGGCAGCCGCGCGCGCGGCCGGCTCTGGCTGGTCCTGCTCTGCGCGGCCATCCTCCTGCTGACGCCGAGCGACGGCTACCTGGGCGCCGCGCGCGCGGATTTCCTGATCAGCCGGGCCGTGGGCGGCGAGCAGTTCCGGCTGGTCGCCTGGGAGATGCAGGCCATCGGCCAGAAGGCGGGCGACCTGTTTGCGCGGCCCGGCGCGGAGCTCGCCCCCGCGGCGCAGAGCGCGCTGGTCATGGCCTACAGCGACGGCCTCGGCCGGATGGATCGGCTCCAGCGGGAGATCGAGCGCGTCTACGCCGACCCCGCAGAGGTCGATCCGCAGGCGGCCGCCGCGCCCCTGCTGGCCGAGCTGACGGCCCTGCGCGCGCAGCAGGAGGCGCGGCGGCCCGCGGCCGAGTGGATCCTCGAACACCAGGTCGCCGCGGTCCTCGCGGACGAGGGGCTGACCGTGGCCGGCAGGGTCTGGCCGCCCGTCCTCTTCCAGTTCACCGAAAGCCCCAACTACCTGATCGTCTCCCCGCGCGACCACATCCTGGTCGAGCGCGGGGTCTATCTGGATCCCACCATGGACGTCGCGCAGATGGAGCGCATCGAAGACGCGGTGCAGGCCGACCTGGATCGCAGCGCGCTGGTCGATGGCACCGGTGGCTTCTCGTCCTATCCCACGATGGTGCTGGCCTACGCCGACCTGGCATGGGTGATCGACACGATCGCGCACGAGTGGACGCACACCTATCTGATGTTCCGGCCGCTCGGCTGGCGCTACTCCAGCAGCCGGGCCATGCGCACCCTCAACGAGACCGTCGCCTCCATCGTCGGCGCGGAAATTGCCCAACGCGTGATTGAACGTTATTATCCGGAGCGGCTGAACCCCGCGGACTGGCCGCGGCCGCTCTCGATGCGCCGCGGCTGGCTGCACCGCGAGGTCGTCGAGCCGGACTTTCAGTTCGGCGAGTTCATGCGCAAGACCCGTCTCGAGGTGGACCGGCTGCTGGCCGCGGGCGAGGTCGAGCAGGCCGAGGCGTACATGGCCGCGCAGCGCGAGATCCTGGTCGCGCGCGGCTATGTGATCCGCAAGCTCAACCAGGCCTACTTTGCCTTTCACGGCTCCTATGCGGTCGGCCCGGCCGCGACCGATCCGCTGGGCGCAAAGCTGCGCGCCCTGCTCCGGCGCAGCGCGACCCTGGCCGACTTCCTGCACACGGTCGCGCGCTTTGTAGACCCGGCCGACCTTGACGCGGCGCTGGCATGGCACACCCCCTGAGGGGCGGCCCGGCCGCGAGAGACTTTTCGATCGGCGTCTGAGAGACGAATCAACAGGAGGCACAGATGACAACCAGAATTACGGTAGCGCACGGTGACGGGATCGGCCCGGAGATCATGCGCGCGGTGCTCGCGATCCTCGACGCCGCGGGCGCAGACCTGACGTATGACGTCATCGAGATCGGCGAGGCGGTGTATCGCCGCGGGGTCACCTCCGGCATCCCCGCGAGCGCGTGGGACACGCTGCGCGCCAACAAGGTGTTCCTGAAGGCGCCCATCACGACGCCGCAGGGCCACGGCTTCAAGAGCGTCAACGTGACCATCCGCAAGTCGCTCAACCTCTTCGCCAACGTGCGGCCCTGCAAGTCGTACAGCCCTTATGTCGCCTCGTCCCATCCGGGCATGAACATCGTCATCATCCGCGAGAACGAGGA
>MWBF01000508.1 GCA_002068935.1 Chloroflexi bacterium ADurb.Bin325 | reverse complement strand
GTGCGGATCCTCCGACAGATTGAAGAGCATCACCGGCTCCAGATCCTTGTAGCCGTCGTGATAGGTGCGCATGCACAGATAGGACGCGCCCTCGTGCTCGAAGCGCACGGTGCGCTGACACGACCACGCGGCCTGGCTGACCACGAGATAGTCGCGGCCGGCCTCGCGGCCCGCGCGGAACGCCTCGGTGAAGGGCTGCGCATCCCAGTTGTCGGGCATCCGCCCGCCAAGCAGCTCGACCAGGGTCGCGGCCCAGTCGAAGTGATAGTGCAGCGCGCGATCCACGCGCGGGACGTTCTGCAGGCCCCACGCCTCGATCAGGCGGGCCGGCGGGCGCACGATGAGCGGCACGCGCGACGTGATGTGGTCCGCGGTCTGATGGTCGCCCCAGACGTTGAGCTCGCCCTGGTTCTCGCCGTGATCCGAGCTGACGATGATGAGCGTGTCGTCCAGCACCCCGGCCTCGGCCAGCGCATCGAGCAGATAGCCCACGTGCGTGTCGGCATAGCGGATGCCCGTGTCGTAGCCGTCGATCCAGCGGCGCACCGCCTCCATCGAATCGAGCTGCTCCGGCAGGCGCGGGTACTTCCGCAGCAGGTCGGCCAGCCAGCCGGGCTCCGGCACGGCCTCGTGCGGCTCCTGCGCGGAGTGCGGCCCAAAGCCATCCCAGCAGCGCTGGCGCACCTCCTCGGTCAGCCACGCGGGCAGCGGATCGTTCTCGAAGGGGTTGCCGAACTCCGGCGGCGTGCGGTAGGGCGTGTGCGGATCCCAGTAGTTGACGTGCAGGAACCAGTCATCCGACGCCGCGTGGCGCTTGAGCCATTCCAGCGCGGCCGGCGTCACATCGTCCGCCAGCTCCATGCCGCCGAAGCTGGTGTTGTAGATCTCGCGCCAGCCCGCATGCCACCACCAGGCGGAGTGCCGCTCCCCGAAGGGGCTGACGCTGGCCGGATAGAGGCCCGCGGCGCGCAGCTGGGTGATCCAGCCCGTGCGCCACATCTCGTCGCGGAAGCCGCGGTCGCGGCCCTCGTGCTGCAAGTCCGCGGCGACGCCTCCGTGGTTGATCGCGCCGTTATGATAGCCGAACCGGCCGGTGTACAGCGCGGCGCGCGAGGGCAGGCACGGCGCATCCGACACATAGCAGTTCTCGAACCGGATGCCCTCCGCGGCGATCCGGTCGAGGTTGGGGCTGGTGTTCCGGTGATAGCCGTAGCAGCCCAGGTGGTCGGGTCGCAGGGTGTCGATGTCGATATAGAGGATGCGGGTCATGGGGTCTCCTTGCAGTTCGGATATGTGGGGTCGTATCAGATACCGATGCCATCAGTATAGGGGTTTGGGAAGATCGCGTCAAACTTCCCAACCCGCCCGGACGCGTCTTACGATCTATCCGAGAAACGCCGGGATTTACCTCACCCCCATCCCCCTCTCCTGACCTTGAGCGAGCCTTCGGCCAGGTCAGGAGAGGGGGAGTTGAGGGGGTAAGGCCGGGCGCTCAGCGGTTTCGAATAGGGACCTGGCCCGAAAGCAGGGCCGCCTCCAGCTTCCAGCTTCCGGCCACGCTTGACACAACACCCCGTCCGTAATATCCTATCTGCATCTGTGGCCCAGATTACATCCCTTCCCCGGAGGAAACTCATGGCAGACAGCTACCACGGCAAGATCCTGCACGTCGATCTGGGCGAGCCGCGCTGGTGGACGGAGGAGCTGCCGGCGTCGGTCTACCGTAAGTACCTCGGCGGGGGCGCATTGGCAAGCTATTTCCTGCTGCGTGACCTGCCGCCGGGCGTCGATCCGCTCGGCCCGGACAACCTGCTGATGTTTATGACAAGCGTCATCAACGGCCTGCCCCTCTCCGGCGCAAACCGCTACAGCGCCGCGGGCAAGTCGCCGCTGACCGGCGGG
>MWBF01000507.1 GCA_002068935.1 Chloroflexi bacterium ADurb.Bin325 | reverse complement strand
GGCCGCCGCGCCGGCCGCCGGCTCCGACACCGAAGTCAAAGCCGCCGTGCCGGGCGTGATCCTGCGCCTCAGCGTCTCCGAAGGCGCTGCCGTTGTCGCGGGCGAGGAACTGCTGATCATGGACGTGATGAAGATGGAGACGCCCGTCTGCGCGCCCTGCGGCGGAACCGTCAAGGCGCTGCATGTGGCCCAGACCGACAAAGTGAACACCGGCGACGTACTGGTCGTCATCGGCTAAGACCCCGCGCGGGCCGCACGAATTCACCTTCGCGCGGCCCGCACCGTTTCCATCGACACCGTATCACGCTTAACCCGTAACCGTTTGGAACCGCACATGAAAAAGACGATCCTGACCAGCCTGGCCGCGCTGCTCCTCAGCCTCGGCCACGCCTCCGCCGACACGTCCACCCCTCCCGCGGCTGCGCCCGCCGCCGTCGCGGCGCAGCCCGCCGCGGCCGCGCCGGCCCAGGCCGACGCGGGCGACTGGCGCACCATGATCGCCAAGGTCAAGAAGCTGAAGGACGACACCGGGATCGCCGGCTTTCTGTCCAAAGAGCCGCCCAAGTATCTCGCCGAGGGGTACCTGACCCCCACGGGGGCGAAGGTTCCGGGCCACGCGGTCAAGATCATCGGCGGCCTGCCGTACGGCTTCGGGCAGGCGCTGATGATCGCGATCTGCCTGGTGCTGCTCTACCTGGCGATCGTCAAGGAGTTCGAGCCGCTGCTGCTGCTGCCGATCGGCTTCGGCGGCCTGCTCTCCAACATGCCCTTCGCCAACGTGGCGGCGCCGCCCCTGGTCGACGCGGCCACGCGGATGGTGATGGAGCCCGGCGGCTTCCTCTACTACTTCTTCGAGTTCGGCATCAACACGGGCGTGTTCCCGATCATCATCTTCATGGGCGTGGGCGCGATGACGGACTTCGGCCCGCTGATCGCCAACCCGCGCACCGCGCTGCTCGGCGCGGCGGCGCAGTTCGGCATCTTCGTCGCGCTGCTGGGCGCGCTGGGGATGTCGCAGCTCTTCCCCGGGCAGATCCACTTCGGCCTGAAGGAGGCGGCCTCGATCGGCATCATCGGCGGCGCGGACGGCCCGACCGCCATCTGGCTGACCACGAAGCTCGCGCCGCACCTGCTGGGCGCGATCGCCGTCGCGGCCTACTCCTACATGGCCCTCGTGCCGATCATCCAGCCGCCCATCATGCGCTGGCTCGTGCCCGAGAGCGAGCGCAAGATCGTGATGAAGCAGCTGCGCCCCGTCTCCAAGATGGAGAAGGTCTGCTTCCCGCTGATCGTGCTGCTGCTCTGCGCCCTGCTGCTGCCCAGCTCCGTGCCGCTGATCGGCGCGGTGATGCTAGGCAACCTCTGCCGCGAGGTCGGGCCTTCGGTCGGCCGTTTGGCCGACACCATGTCCGGCCCGCTGATCAACATCGTCACGATCATGCTCGGCCTCGCGGTCGGCTCCAAGCTCGCCTGCGAGAAGTTCCTGAACCCCGAGACCCTCGGCATCCTCCTGCTCGGCCTGATCGCGTTCGCGTGCGGCACCGCGGCGGGCTGCGTGATGGGCCGCATCATGAACAAGGTCTGCAAGGAGCCGGTCAACCCGCTGATCGGCTCGGCCGGCGTCTCGGCCGTGCCCATGGCCGCGCGCGTCTCCAACAAGGTCGGGCTCGAGTCCAACCCCGCGAACTACCTGCTGATGCACGCCATGGGGCCGAACGTCTCCGGCGTCATCGGCTCGGCCGTGGTCGCGGGCGTGCTCTACACCCTCTGTAAATGATGTCGTCATGAAGCGGTCTCGCCAGCGGATGAACGGGCTGTTGGGGGCGGTTAAATCGGCCGCTCTCACAGTCTGCCTGTGTCTTCTGGCCATCTCCTATATCGGGGCCGGAGCCGGCGCGCCAGTCCCGCGGCG
>MWBF01000506.1 GCA_002068935.1 Chloroflexi bacterium ADurb.Bin325 | reverse complement strand
CCGCCGCGATGCCGGTGGACAGATGCAGCGGCGTGACGCCCTGCGCCAGCGCGCAGCGCGCTGCGCCGACCAGCCGGTCGTCCGGCGCCAGCTTGCGCAGCGGGTCGCGGCCCAGGCGCAGCGTCGTGTCGCCCAGCGCGCGGTTGGCGAAGCGCGCAAGCAGGTCGTCGATGTTGGCGAGCAGGCTGCCCGGCGCCGGATGATACCGGCGCACGAGCGCGAGCGCGGACTCCTCCATCGCGCCGCGCGCCTGGAAATAGATTTCGTCGTCTGCCAGCGCCTCGTAGCCGTAGGCGTAGCCGCGCAGATGGCCGAGATACGCCAGCACCGCGTGGCCCGCGTTGTGGATGTAGAGCTTGCGGTCGGTGAAGAAGGCGAACGGGCTGTACGGCGTCATGTTGACGACGGCCGGGGGCGGGCCGACGAACCCCGCGCGATCCACCGGCAGCTCCTTGTACGGCTCGACCAGGATAAGGCTGGGGTCGGCCGCGCGCAGCTCCGGCGTCAGCGGCGGGACCATGCGCGCGATGACCGTGTCCACGAAGCCGATATGGCTCGCGGCGTAGCTGTGTAGGTCGGCGGGCAGATGCGCGAGCACCATCTCGCGGAAGATGGCCGCGGCCCCGTGCAGGTTCTCGCACAGGATGAGGTTGAACTCCGCGGCGACGCCCAGCTCGGCCCGGCGCGCGATGCCCGCGGCGACCGGCGCAGCAATGTGCTTGAGCACCCCCGCGCCCACCGCGGTCGCGCCGATCTCCGCCCGGCTCAGCGCATCCGCGACCGCGGCCGTGTCCGCGGAGTGGAGCGCGCGCACCGGCCCGACCGTGACCTCCTCGCTCCCCTCGTTCGTGACCAATCGGATCGTGTACGCGCCGCGGTCGTTCAGCGCATCGAGCAGCGTCCGATCCACGTCCACGAAGGTGACGGCGTAGCCCGACTCGCTGAAGAGCTGGCCCATGAACCCGCGGCCGATATTCCCCGCGCCGAAGATGATCGCTTCCTTGCTCACTGTTCCTCGCTCACTTCCCGTACACCTCGCCCGCATACCGCCTGAGAAGCTCCGCCTCCGCCGCGCGCGTCCAGTGGCCCTGATCGTCCAATAGATCGTACACTGCGGGCGCGACCTCCTTGAGGTCGGCCAACGCGGTCAGCGGAAAGGCGGGGATCTGGGGGTAGATGACCATCTTGCCGGCGAACCGCCCATCCATCAGCCCCTGCATCCCCGCGGGCGCAGCGTCCAGCCCGCCGATGGCCGCGACCGCGCTGGCCGTCGAGAGATGGCCCGCGGCCACGCGCTCCAACACCGCGGCCTGGTCGCGGATCCGTGAGCCGGCGGAGCCGACCACCTGCATCGCGCCGAGATAGACGTTCGACAGGTCGAGCTGGGCCAGGGTGCCGCGCGCCAGCCCGCCGAACACCAGGAGCAGCCCGTGCGGGGCCAGATGGCGCGCCGCGTCCTCGACCGCGGCCGCGCTCGCGACGACCACCACGATGTCGTCGAACCCGCGGCCGGCGTGCGCGGCGTCCAGCACGGCCTCGTATTCGTCCGCGGCCATCAGCTTCGGGTTGACGACCGTCAGCTCGATCCCGCGGCGTTGGGCCAGCGGTCCGAAATCCGCGACCAGCTCCGGGTTGCGCACCAGGTTGGTCTCCGCCACGACGATGCGCCGGGGGCCTTGGGGCATCTCCAGCAGCCGTTGCAGATGCATCCGGCCCATCGGCCCGCCGCCGCCGACGATCAGCGCGCTCCCGCCGGGCACGACCTCCGACCGATTGCGCCCCGCGTCGCCGTATGCAGCCCCGATGTCCGGCCCGCGCGTCCCGACATGCGTCACCGCGTCGTAGTGTACCCGGCCCACATCCACCGCCACGGGCCGGCCCAGCGGCCGCTCGCCCACGAGGTTGACCAGCCCGCCGGC
>MWBF01000505.1 GCA_002068935.1 Chloroflexi bacterium ADurb.Bin325 | reverse complement strand
CCAGCCCCTGTACCCGCGCCGGGCCAGCCGTGACGAGGCGCGCGCCGAAGAGCTGCTCCAGCGCGACATGGTCGCCATCGAGCGCAAATGTCGTGCGCCCGGCCTGGCCCGCCTCAAAGATGATCTGTGCCATTCTCGTCTCCTGTCCCGGCGCGCCTTGCGCCGCCGCGCGATCGTGCGTGTGGCCTCGCACAAAGGCGCAAAGGACGCCAGGGCCCAATCATGCATCCAGCAGCCGCGCGGCGAAGATGCGCGCGACCGGGTTTCCCGCGGTGCGTCCCGCCAGCGCGATCTGGCAGACGGTCACGCGGCCCGCGCCGCAGGGCCGCTGGGCCGCGGCCCAGGCAGGCCCCCACTGGCCCAGCCAGTTGCCGTTGCCGCTCAGCAGGATCGGCGACCAGCCGGCGACGGGCGTCACGTCAAACGTTGAGTCGAGCAGCGGGGTGACGTAGCCCGCATCCGCATCGTACCAGAACCGAAAGTCGTGCGGCCGGAAGCCCGCCACGAGCGGGTGGCCGGTGGCGCGCGAGGCGAAGTGGCGCGGGTTCATGCCCGCGGGTTTGACCTCGACCGTATCCCCCAGGATGGCGTGCTGGCCCGGCGGCAGGTTCAGGAAGATGGCGTGCGCGCCCGCGCGCACGGCCTGCTCGATGGATCCCGCCTGCTGCGCGTAGTCATCCAGGTCGCTGACGAGGATCGTCCTGGCCTCCGGGGCATCGCCGGGCCTCAGCCCCAGCTCGCGGGCCAGCCGGCCCGCGCTGCTATCGGCGCCGCCGATCACGTGCACGGGCCGGCTGGCGATGGCCGTCCGCGGGAAGATGGCAATCTCGAGGCTGGCGTCGTGCAGCACCGCGCCATCCGCGGCCAGCAGGCCCAGCCGGACGACCGCGTCCGTGCGGTCGCTGACGGATGGGGCCGTGATCTGGATCATGCCCTGACACGTGCTGCTGCAAGCCGGGACGTCCGCGGCCGCGCGCTGGCTGAAGACGACCTGGCCGCCCACCTCGAGCTGGTAGTGGAGCAGCGCGCCGGACGGCGCGCGGTCGAGGTCGTTGCACACCCACGCCTCGAACGCCATCTGCTCGCCGGCCCAGAAGCCGGTGCGGTCGCTGCGCAGGCTGACCATCAGCGGCGTGAGCGCATCGCGGTAGACGAAATACGCGGGCTTCGGGCCGCGCTCCACGTCCATGATGGTCTTCATCCAGCCGGAGGGAAAGGCGTCGATGAACAGGTGGATGGCGATGGACACCATGCGGCTGTCGCGGCGGAACGCATCGGTCATCAGCCGGGTGGTCCAGGCCTGGTGCGCCTGGCTGGCCGCGACCCAGTCCGCGACGCTGTGCTGCGTATCGAACCACATGTAGTGGAACCGGCCCGTCTGCGCGTCGATGATGCGGTCGGGCATCCACGTGCGCTCCTCGTCCGCATCCGCGGGCAGCCACGCCGGAGGGTAATGGCCGCGCATGACGCTGACGGGGTCCAGCCCCTCCGCGCCGAACTCGCCGCAGCCGTAGCGCCAGCCCGGCTTGACCTTCTGCCAGTATCCGCGATGCAGCTTGCCCAGGTCGACGCCGTGCCCGTTGTACCAGCCGCAGTAGCAGTGGTTGTCCGGCAGGCCGGGCCCGGGCGGGTCGTAGTCGCCGTCTACCGGCTTGATGACGCGGTCGGGGTTCTCCTGGTGGACAGCGTGGCTGGCCGCCTCGAAGAAACGTTCCAGCTCGAGGCGCGACAGGTGCCGGTGGAGCTTGCCGCGGCCCATCGGGAACGGCTCGTTGATGTACGTCACCATGATGTTGCACGGGTGCCCGCGCACCAGCCGCTCCATCTCCCCGGCCTGGCGCACCGCCTCGCTGAACTGATTGCGCCGGAGCATCCCGAACAGCGGCAGGTCGGTCTGCGTCAGCAGCCCGAGGCGGTCGCAGTAGTC
>MWBF01000504.1 GCA_002068935.1 Chloroflexi bacterium ADurb.Bin325 | reverse complement strand
GGAGGAGCACCTCAAGGAGCTGGCCGCCGCGGGCCTCATCCCGCCGGAGAAGGCCGTGGACCCCGCGCCGTTCCGCATCGTGGGGCTGCCCGGCTCCATCGACAACGACCAATACGGCACGGACATGGCGATCGGCGCGGATACCGCGCTGAACACGGTCGTCGAGGCGATCGACAAGCTCAAGTCCACCGCGGGCGCGCACCAGCGCGCCTTCGTGGTGGAGGTCATGGGCCGGCGCAGCGGCTATCTCGCGCTGATGGGCGCGGTCGCCAGCGGCTCGGACTGGGTCCTGATCCCCGAAGAGGAGATGGATGCGCGCTGGCACTACAAGATGATCGAGGCGCTCGGCCGCGGCCGCGCGGCCGGCCGGCGGCAGGACGTCATCCTGCTGGCCGAGGGCGCCCGCCACTCCGATGGCCTGCCCATCAAGGCCGAAACCCTCACCGAGATCATCAAGACGCGCACCGGCGTGGATGCGCGCGTCACCGTCCTGGGGCACGTGCAGCGCGGCGGCTCGCCCAGCGCGTTCGACCGCATCCTCGCGGCGCGGCTGGGCCAGGCCGCGGTCGAGTATCTGGCCGGGCCCGATCCTACGCCGGTCATGGTCGGGCTGGTCCACAACCAGCCGGCCGCCACTCCCCTCTCGGAGATGTCCTCCAAGAGCCAGGCCGTCAACGACGAGATCGATCAGGGCCATTTCCAGGCGGCCCTGAAGCTGCGCGGGCGCAGCTTCCTTGACTCGTTCGAGATGTTCAAGACGCTGGCACGCGCCGAGCCCAAGCAGGCGTTGACCGACAGGGGCCGCATCCTGCTGCTCACCGGCGGGCCCGATGCGCCGGGCATGAACGCCATCCTGCGCACCGCCCTGCGCATGGCGCGCGATGTCGGCCAGGATGTCGTCGGCGCGCGCTATGGCTTCGGCGGCCTGGCGCGCGGGGACATCTGGGATCTGAACTGGATGGCGGTCCACGGCTGGATCAACCGGGGCGGCAGCGAGCTGGGCGCGATCCGCCACGACCTCACCGACGAAGAGATCGCGCAGATGGCCGATCAGATCAAGGCGTGGGACATCCGCGGCATGATCGCGGTCGGCGGGCTGAGCACCTATCTACAGGTGCAGAAGATCATGGAGGCGCGCGAGCAGTACCGTGCGCTGCGCATCCCCATGATCCTGGTGCCCGCGACCATCGACAACAACCTGCCGGGCACCGAGATCACGATCGGCGCGGACACCGCGCTCAACAACATCGTCGACGCCATCGACAAGATCAAGTACACCGCGGGCGCCGCGCATCGCGCCTTCATCGTCGAGGTGATGGGCCGTCAGTGCGGGTATCTGGCGCTGGCCGCGGGCCTGGCGACCGGGGCCGAGATGGAGCTGCTCAACGAGGACGGCATCACGCTCGATTCGCTGCGCCGCGACATCGGGACCCTGCGCCAGGGCTTTGCCCAGGGCAAGAAGCTCGGCATCGTCATCATCTCGGAGGGCGCGTCGCCCTACTATGACACCGAGTTCGTGCGCCGCATCATGGAGGCGGAGTCCGGCGGCCAGTTCGAGGTGCGCCAGACCATCCTGGGCCATCTCCAGCGCGGGGGGACGCCGACCGCGTTCGACCGGGTGCAGGGCAGCCGGCTGGGCGCGCACGCCGCGCGGCAGATCATGCAGGACATCGAAGCGGGCAACACCGACATCAACGTGATCGGCATCGAACGCCGCGGCGTAGCCGTGACGCCCTACAAAGAGGCCATGCTGATGATGGACTGGGAGAGCGGCCGGCCCAAGGAGCAGAGCTTCCTGGCGTGGCGCGGCCTGGTGGACACGCTCGCCAAGCCGGACCCGGTCAGGGAGCAGCGGTAGCGGGGCCGGGGTTACCCTCATCCCCCGGCCCCTTCCCCCGTCCCGACAGGGGAAGGGGTGAGACTCCCTCCCCTGCGCAGCGGGGGTCTGGGG
>MWBF01000503.1 GCA_002068935.1 Chloroflexi bacterium ADurb.Bin325 | reverse complement strand
GGCGCGCCGGCTTCTCGTCTGGCTCAGGGGCCAGCGTTCGGGGCCGGCGGCCAAACGCCGGGCCATAAGCGGCCGGGTGTAGCCAGCGCAGCGCAAAAACGATATAGAATTTATTTGCTATTGCGCAATCGGCGATAGTCGCGCCCTCAGCCGCCGGCCAGCGTGGCCCCGAACGTCGGGCGGTCACGTCACGCCGGTCAGGCCGGCCAGCTCAGCGATGGCCGCGGCCGGGTCGCGGAAATGCACGCCCACCATCCCCAGCGCCCGCGCGCCGGCCACATTCTCCGCCACATCATCCACGAAGGCCGCCTCGTGCGGCTGCACGCCCGCGCGCGCCAGCGCCACCCGGAAGATGCGCGGGTCGGGCTTCATCAGGCCCTCCTCCGCCGAGATGGTGACGCTGTCGAAGTGCGGGAGCACCGGGTAGGTCTCCGTGAAGGAGCGGCGCGCGGCGTCGGTCGCGTTGCTGAGCAGGCCGAGGTGATAGCCCGCCGCGCGCAGCCGGTCGATGTAGGCGATCAACGCCAGATCCAGCACGTCGCGGCGGAAGAAATCGGCCCGGAACTGCGCCAGCGTCGCGTCGTCGATCGCCAGCCGCTGCCCGATCCAGCGCCAGTGATCCGCATCGCTGATCCAGCCGTGCTGGGCCGCGCGGCCGCGCTCCCCCTCGAAGACGAGCGTCGAGGCCTCGCCCGGGGCCAGGCCCAGCCGCTGCTCCCAGCTTGCACGCAGGCTCTGATCGCGCGTGCGCACCAGCACGCCGCCAAAATCGAAGATGACCGCCTTCATGGGCACTCGCGCTCCTCGGATTGGCGGGGCGCATCGAGGCGGGGCGCCATCAGCGGCGCAACGTCCGCCTGGGGCCGGCCCAGCGCATCGGCATAGATATGCAGCGTCTCGTCGGCGATGGCCTGCCAGGAGAAGCGCTGCGCCCACTGGGCGGCCTGTCGGCCCAACTGGCGGCGCAGCTCCGGGTGATCCAGCAACAGCCCCAGCTTGTAGGCCAGCTCGTCCACGTCGCCCTGGGGCACGAGATAGCCGTTGTAGCCGTCCGCGATGTTGAGCGACAGCCCGCCGACGTCCGAGGCGATCACCGGCGTGCCGCAGGCCATCGCCTCCAATGCGACCATGCCGAACGACTCATAGTACGACGGCACGACCACCACCGAGGCCGCGTTGTAGTAGTTCACCAGCGTATCCTGGTCTCGCGAGCCGAGGAACGTCACCAGATCGCCGATGCCGAGCGATTCGCGCAGGGCTTGCAGCCGCGACAGCTCGCTATCGGCGCTGGGGTCGCCCGCGCCGCCGATGATGCTGAGGCTGATCCTCGAGCGGAGCGCGGGCCGGCGCGCGATGACCTGCGCCATCGCCATGATCAGGCTGTCGATGCCCTTGATCGGCTGGATGCGGCCCACAAACAGGATTATATGGCGGTCGGGCGGCAGGCCCAGGCTGGCCCGCGCATCCTCGCAGCGCAGCGGCCGAAACAGGTCGAGATCCACGCCGGGGGGCACGACGACGATGTTGGCGGGGTTGGCGCCGTACGACCGCTGCATCTGCTCGCGCTCGAGGGTCGTCGCGGCGACCACCCGGTCGACGAAGCGCATGATCTCGCCCTCGCAGATGGCGCGCTGTTCCGGCTCCAGCTCCGCGGGCGACTGAGCCACTTCGTTCTTGAGCCGGGCCAGCGTGTGGAACATGTGCACGATCGGCGCGCCCCAGACCTGGCGCAGCGGCTCCGCGGCCAGGCCGGAGAGCCAGTAGTGGCTGTGCAGGACGTCGTAGCGGATGCCGTCGGCGTGCGCAAAGGCCAGGATGCCGGTCACGAACTCGTCCAGGTGATCGTAGATCTTGTTCTTGTTGTAGGGCCGCTGCGGCCCGGCCGGCAGGTGGACGACGCGCGTCCGGTTGCCCAGGCGGTGGCTGACGCGCGGGATGGCGGGGTCCTGGGAGCGGGTGAACACGTCGAC
>MWBF01000502.1 GCA_002068935.1 Chloroflexi bacterium ADurb.Bin325 | reverse complement strand
GGGCCGGCAGCCGGCCCGCCGCATCATCGTCAGCCTGGCCCTGTTCGTCCTGGCCTGGGCGTTGGACGGCGCCAACTCGTACCTGGCGCTGCTCGGCCTGCCCCATCTGTATGAGCCGACCAACCTGCTACGCCTCGTCACCGGCGCGCTGGAAGGGCTGGCCGTCGCGAGCTTTCTGCTGCCCATCGCCAACATCACCTTCTGGGCCGCGCCCGCGCCGATCCGCTCGGTCGATTCAGGCGCCGACCTGCTCTGGCTGCTCGTCGGCGGCGTGATCGTCGTCGCCCTGGTCAGCAGCGGCCAGCCGTGGCTGTTGTATCCCCTGGCCCTGCTCAGCGGGCTGACCATCGCGGGCCTGTTCAGCCTGTTGAACGGCATGCTCGTGCTGTTGCTGCTCCGCCGGGAGGCGCGCGGCGTCGGCTGGGCCTCGCTGATCGCGCCCCTGCTGATGGGCGGCGCGCTGGCCCTGGTCGAGCTGGCGGCCATCGGCGTCGGCCGCGACTGGCTGACCGCGCGCTTCGGCCTGCCGTTCTGAAAATCAATTCGCCGATCATGATCTACTGGAGCCGGAAACCTTTCGCCGAGCGCTGCGTAAAGCAGATAACACAGGATGGCTGGCCAGCGCCCTGTTACGGTCAACGGCCTGTCGACGCAAAGACCGGCAATGCACGGCAGGCGCGCTAAAATGGCTGCAAGCTTTGGACGCTGGCAGCAATCATCGACAAGGAGGAAAGTCCTATGGATTTCGGCAAGGCATTCACCTACGTCTTCGAGGACCCGGATTGGCTGCGCAAGCTCGGCATCGGCACGCTGCTCATGCTGGTGGGCATCCTCTTCTCCTGGCTCATCATCGGCCTGATCCCGCTCATCATCGTGACGGGCTACACCCTGGTCGTGATGCGCAACGTGAGCAACGGCGACGCTCGCCCGCTGCCCGAATGGGAGGACTGGGGCGGCCTCTTCGTCCTGGGCCTGAAGCTGTTCGTGGCCCTGTTCATCTGGCTGCTGCCGGCCTTTATCATCATGGTGCCGATCATGATCGGCAGCGTGCTGGCCGGCGGCAGCGGCGGCGACAGCAGCGCGGGCGCCGCGACGGCGTTCGCCAGCATGCTCACGATTTGCGGCTCGTGTCTGATGATCCTGTGGTCGCTCATCGTCGCGCTGTTCGAGCCCGCCATCTACGTGCGCATCGCGCACACCGAGCGCATCAGCTCCGCCTTCGAGTTCGCGCGGCTGTGGAGCTTCACCCGGCGCAACCTGGGTGACATCATCATCGCGATCCTGCTGGTCTGGCTGGCGGGCATTATCGCGTCGATCGTAGGCATGCTCGGCTTCGTGGCGCTGCTGGTCGGCGCGCTCATCACGATTCCGGGGGCCATGGTCTGGCAATACCTGGTGCAGTCGCATCTGTTCGGCCAGATTGCGGCCAGGGATCGGGCCTCCAGCCTGGCTGAGGTCGAAGAGCTGTAGTCGGCGGACGGAGCTGACAGGATTCACAGGGTGAAGCGCCCTGTGAATCCTGTCAATCTTGTCCGGAACATGCTGCTCCGGGGGTGGTTGCGGTGATCGAGGTCCTGTCAGCTTTTGGTCTGTCTGCGGCAACGGGGCTGAACGCCTACCTGCCGCTGCTGATCGTGGGGCTGCTCGCGCGCTACACCGACGTCATCACCCTCAGCGCGCCCTGGAACGCGCTCGAAAGCCCGTGGGTGCTGGGCGTGCTGGCCGTCCTGCTCGTCATCGAGACGGTCGCGGACAAGGTCCCCGCGGTCGACAGCATCAACGACATCGTCAACACCGTCATCCGGCCGGTCGCGGGCGCGATCCTCTTCGCGGCCAGCGGCAACATCATCAGCGAGATGAGCCCGGCCTTTGCGATGATATGCGGCCTGCTCGCGGCCGGCGGCGTCCATGCGCTCAAGGCGACGGCCCGGCCCGTGGTGACCGCGGCCACCGCCGGCATCGGCAACCCCGTC
>MWBF01000501.1 GCA_002068935.1 Chloroflexi bacterium ADurb.Bin325 | reverse complement strand
CCGCCTATCTGGAGATCGGCTACCGTGCGCCGGCGGCCACAAGCCCCGATTACTATCCGATGGTGATCCTGAGCACCATCCTGGGCGGCGCCAGCGGCATGTCGCTGTGGGGCGGCGGCACGACCAACCGCAGCTCGCGGCTCTATCGGGCGCTCGTCGAGACCGGGCTGGCCTCCGATGTGGATTGCGCCCTCACGTCCACGATCGACCCCTACCTTTTCAGCTTCTCTGCGACGGTGAGCGAGGATCGCACGCTGGCGGAGGTCGAGGCCGCGCTGCTGGAGGAGATCCGGCGGGTGATCGACGAGCCGGTCAGCGAGGCGGAGCTGGCGAAGGCGATCAAGCAGACGCGCGCCCAGTTTGCCTACTCCAGCGAGAGCGTCACGGATCAGGCTTACTGGCTGGGCTTCAGCCAGCTCCTGGCGGACGTGGGCTGGTTCGAGAATTTCCTGGAGCATATCGCGGCCGTAACGGTCGCGGATGTGCAGCGCACGGCGCAACAGTATTTCAAGCCCGCGCAGCGCAACATTGGCTGGTATGTGCCCCAGCGCAACGGCAACGGTTCAGCGTCGGATGCGGAAGGCGCAGAACCGACAGACGAGGCCGGAATGGCGGAGGAGGCCCTCGATGCATAACGCCCGGATCGTTCGCCCGCGCCGCGGCCAGCCCGGCCGCGGGACGGCGCCCTCATCGCTGCCCGGCCCCCACGATGTGCTGCGGACGCAATTGCCCAACGGCGTCACGGTGCTGGCGCGCGAGAATTGGAGCGCGCCCTCGGTGGTCGTGGAGGGCTATCTGCTCGTCGGCAACCTGGACGAGCCGCAGGACATGCCCGGCCTGGCCTCGTTCGTGACCGCGATGTTGAGCCGCGGGACGCGCACGCGCGCCTTTGCGGAGATCAACGAGGCGGTCGAGTCGGTGGGCGCATCCATCGGGTTCAGCCCCGACCGCCACATCACCAACTTTTCGACCAAGTCGCTGGCCGAGGATCTGGGCCTGGTGCTGGATATCGTGGCCGAGGAGCTGCGCGCGCCGGCCTTTCCGGCGGAGTACGTGGATCGCGTGCGCGGCCTGCGGATGACCGCGCTGGCGGAGCGCGAGAACGATACGCGGCAGATGGCCGGCCGCGCGTTCCGCGAGCTGATGTACGGCCAGCACCCGCTGGGCCGGGACATGCTCGGCACGCGCGAGTCGCTGCGCGCCATCACGCGCGCCCGCCTGGTCGAGTTCTACGAGCGCTTCTTTGCGCCGCAGGACATGGTCGTCTCGGTCGTCGGCGCGCTCCGTGCGGACGAGGCCGTGCAGCGCATCGCGGATGCGTTCGGCGATTGGACCTACAGACGGCCGGCCCGCGCGGAGCTGCCGCCGCTGACCCATCCGACGGGCGTGCGCAGCCGTCACGTGGCCATGCCCGATAAGTCGCAGTCGGATCTGGTGTTGGGCTGGCCCGCGATGCGCCGTCACAGCCCGGACTTCGACCCCGCGCGCATGGCGAACACGGTCCTGGGGGTCTTCGGTATGATGGGCCGGCTGGGCGTCAACGTGCGCGAGCGGCAGGGGATGGCCTATTATGCGTACAGCCGCCTGAGCGCGGACCGCGAGCCGGGCACGTGGACGGCCATTGCCGGCGTCAACCCGGCCAACGTGGCGCGCACGCAGGCCGCGATCCTGGAAGAGGTACGCCGGCTGCGCGACGAGCTGGTGCCCGAGGCGGAGCTGGAGGACTGCAAGCGCTATCTGACCGGGTCGCTGCCGCTCCAGATGGAGACGAACGACGGCGTCGCCAGCCTGCTCGTGAACCTCGAATGGCATCAGCTGGGGCTGGATTATCTGGAACGCTATTATGGCATCATCAACGCGCTGACCCCGCCGCAGCTTCAGGCCGTCGCGCAGAAGTATCTCGACCCGGAGTCGTATGTGCAGGCGGTGGCCGGCCCGGCGACGGACTGACGATCGATGGAAGATTGAAGAAGGAAG
>MWBF01000500.1 GCA_002068935.1 Chloroflexi bacterium ADurb.Bin325 | reverse complement strand
CCGCGGCAGGCGGAAGCTCGCCGCCCCCCGTGGGGGCCTCGTCGCCGCCCGCGTCCCTGACGAGCAGCACGGTGGCCTTGCCGATCTCGATCCGCTGGCCCGGCGAGAGCACCGCGGCCCCCGCGACCGGCACGTGGTCGATGCGCGTTCCGAACTGGCTGAGGTTCTCCAGCCGCGTCACGCCGTTCTCGGACGTGACGCGGGCGTGCAGGCCCGAGATGTCCTGCGAGAGCAGCCGGAACGTGGCCGAGCGCGAGCGGCCCAGCGTGGACTCTCCGGGCCTCAGCTCGAAAACGGTTCCTGCCGGCTCGCCTTTCTCGACGGTTAAGCTGAGCATGACTCCCCACCTCCTCAACGCTTGAAGTACTCTCCCATGCCGGACTCCATGGCTCGGATCACGATCGGCACGACGATGATGATGAAGACGGCCGGCAGGATGAACAGGGCGGTCGGGATCAGCATCAGCGACGGCGCGCGCGCGGCCTGCCTCTCCGCCCGCTGGAAGCGCCTCCGCCGGATCTCCTCGGCCTGAATCTTCAGCGTGGCCGCAATGCTCGCGCCCATCTCGCTGCTCTGCGTCACCGAGGTCACCAGCGAGCGGAACTCGTCCAGCTGGATGCGGTCCGCCATGGCCTTCAGCGCCTCGATGCGCGACTTGCCCAGCTCCACCTGGCGCAGCGTCACGCCGAATTCGTCGCGCAAGGGGCCGTGCGGCCCGTCGTTGACCAGGTTGCGGACGGCGGCGCCGAAGTCCTGGCCGGCCTCCATCGCCACGGTGATCAGGTCGATCGCGTAGGGCATGCTCTTGGACATGCGGTCCTTGCGCTGCAGCGCGCGGCGGGCGACCCAGGACACGGGGTAGTACCAGCCCAGCAGCGCGAAGAGGAGTCCGCCGAGCAGCGCGTACGCCCAGTTCATGGAGAGGATGAACGTGACGATGCAGGTGACCGCGCCGATCACCGCGCCGCCGAAACACTGGAGGCCGCGCACCTCGGACGAGTCGACCGGCAGCGCCGAGGCGATCAGGTCGTTGCGGATCGCGCGCGCCTGCACCGGGAAGGCGTGGTCCATCCAGGGCCCGGCCAGCTTGCCCAGCATGCCGATCTCCATGTAGAACACGCGGAAAACCAGCGGTTTGGCGCTGGCTAGGGTGACGTGCTCTTTGCGCACCACGGAGTTGATGCCGATGACCAGAAAAAGCATGGCCATGAACACGAGTATCTGAATGACGGCGACGTCCATGTCGAAATCCTTTCCGCGCGGCCGGCTCCCTACACGTCGATCGTGACGATTTTGTTGATGACCAGAAAGCCGATGGTTTCGAGGGTCACCACCGCGCCGATCGCGCACCAGCCGAGCCGGGTCTGAACCAGGGGCTGCATGAGTTGGCGGTCCAGGAAATACAGGATCAGGAAGGCGAGCAGGGGGGCCGACGCCATGGCGATGGCTTCAAAGCGGCCCTGCGCCGTCATCGTCCGCAGGCGGTCTTGGAACTGGGTGCGATCGCGGATGGTGTCCGTGATGCGGTCCAGCACTTCGGCCAGGCTGCCGCCGGACTGCATCGTCAGCTTGATGGCCGTGACCAGCAGGCTCAGGTCCTCTCCGGGCATGCGCTCGCAGAGGCGGTTCAGGCTCTCGGGCAGGTCCATGCCCAGCCGGTACTCGTGCAGCACCAGCGCCAGCTCTTCGGTCATCGGGCCGCCCATGTCGCGCGAGACCAGCTCGAGGCTCTGCGGCAGCGCGGCGCCCGCCCGCAGGCCGTTCGCGATGCCGAGGGTCAGGTCGGTCAGGCGCGCGTCGAAGAGCTGCTGCCGTCGCCTGATGCGCTTCCTCAGCCACCAGCGGGGAAGCTGGAAGGCCAGGACGGCGGCCAGGAGGCTGCAGCCGCCCAGGATATAGGGGTTGAGCACGTTGCACGCGATCAGGATCGCGGCGAGCGTGCCGCCGCCGAGCAGCGCCGCGGACCAGCAGGCCTGCG
>MWBF01000499.1 GCA_002068935.1 Chloroflexi bacterium ADurb.Bin325 | reverse complement strand
CCGCCACAAACGTGAGCGGCGGCTCGCCGGCCGCGCCGACCGTGATGGCGAGCGTCCGCTCGCGGACCCCCGCGCTGCTGTTGGTGCGCAGCCGGTAGAGCGTGGTCTGCGTGGGGCAGACGGTCTGCGAGCCGGAGCCGATGACGGGCGCGTCCTCGAAGTAGACCTCGGTCACGTTCTCGACCTGCCAGTGGATCGTCGTGCATGCGCCCGGGGTCAGGGCATAGCTGTCGGCCCAGAAGACGCTGGCGTCGCCGAAGCGGGTCGCGGTCGGCGTCGCCGCGGCCGTCGGGAACGGGGTGGGCGTCGGCGTCAGCTCGAACTCGCCCGCGCCGGGGCTGAGGCCGCCGGCCGGGCCGGGCCGCCGCGTCGGCGGAACCGGGGCCGTGCCGACGGCTTCAGGCGTCGGCGACACCAGCGCGACGAGCGGCGGCTGCGCGCCCAACTCAGGCGTGTTGGTGGGCCGGAGCGCGAGCTGGATGCTGACCTCGTTGCTCACGGTCAGCCAGGCCCCTTCGACGTTGGCCTCCAGCGCGACGCGATAGACGCCCAGCCCGCCCTGCGCCAGCAGGCTGTCGATGCCCAGCGTCACGCCGGTCGCGGGCGCCTGGGCGAAGAGCTGGTCGTTCAACTGCACGCGCCAGCGCAGGCTGTAGCGCTCCTCGCCGATCAGCCGGGGGCGGACGACCTCCCGGCCGACGATGCGGATCGGCAGCGTCTGGGCATATTCGATCGCGGTGCTCAGGCGGCGCGTCGGCGCGGCGGAGTCTTCCACGATCAGGATCACGTAGAACCGGGTGGTCGCGCCCGGCGCGAGGTCGAGCTGCGTGGGGTCCAGGTCGAAGACGTGCGAGAATTCGATGCGGGCCTGCGACATCGCCGGGTCCGGCTTGAACCACATCACCGCCTCGTCGAGGGTCGTGTCGAGCGCCTCGTTGCCGGCCACGCGGCCCGCGCCGCCCGAGGTGTCCTGCTTGAGCTTGAGCGTGGCGGGCACCACGTCGCCGCTGAGCATGGGCAGGGCGGAATACCGGTATTGCCCGGCCACGGCCAACGGCAGCGTCAGCGCGTCCGGCGCTTCTCCCGCCCGGACCAGGGTGAGGCTCGCATCGGCCAGGCTCCACTGGCCCTGCAGCGAGATGAGCGTGGGCGCGTTCAGGCCCACCTGGACCTCGCCGTTCGCGGCCCGGCCGTTCATGCGCTCCCACGTGCTGCCGTTCCAGCGGTAGGGAGCCAGGTCGTATTCGCCGATATTGACCTCCGGCGGGATGGGGAGCTTGACCAGGGCCAGTCCGGTGAGCTGGCCGCCCTCGAGCGCCAGCTCGTACACGTTGCCCAGGAGGCTGCGCGGGATCGGCGCGGGGGGGAAGTCTCTGGCGATGCGCAGGGTGACGGCGGCCTTTTGCGAGAGCGCGTGCGGCGGCAGCGTGACGCTCGCGCCCCCGCGCAGGCGGAGGACGCCGCCCATATCCGGCTCGATCGCGCTGGTGCTGTTGGCCTCGGGGAGCGCGGCGCTGTCGCCGGCCGCGTCAGGGGCAGCGCCCGGCGCGGGCGTTGCCGTCGGCCGGCCGCTGCACGCGACGAGCAGAAGCAACAGGCCCAGCGCGCAGATGCGCCAGAATGTTTTCGGCCCCGGCCGCGCCCCAGCCGGTGTCGCTGGCGCGGTCGAAGACCGGCCAGGACGCTCTGCGGCTGGACGCTCGGCGGGCAATCGCAATGGTGTCATGCTCATCGTCAGACGTTGGGGGAACGGTTTGCGTTCCTTTACGGCCAGTCTAAGGCTCGACGGGCGGGTTGTCAAATGTTTTACCGGCAAAGGCGCGCCTGAAGCTTGGCGCGTGCACGCATTGCCGGTATAATCCCCGTATTCGCAGGCCGGCGGCTGAAGTCACGGCCGCCGTTGCCAGGTCTGTCTGCGCAGATTCAATCTGTTCGAGGATTGTTCTGGCTTGCCTCACCCCCCAGCCCCCTCTCCTGACGTGCGAGCTGAAGGCTCGCACG
>MWBF01000498.1 GCA_002068935.1 Chloroflexi bacterium ADurb.Bin325 | reverse complement strand
GACCGGGGCCAGCCCCCGCGGGCTCCCGCCGTACAGCAGGTTCAGCAGCGCAGTCTGCGCGGCGTCGTCGGCGTGGTGCGCAAACGCCAGCACGTTGCAGCCCAGCTCCGCGGCCGCGGCGAACAGCGCCTTGCGCCGCAGCCAGGTGCAGCGGTTGCAGCCGAGCGGCGTCTGCTCTGTTTCGGATAGCTCCGGCTCGACGATGCGATAGGGCGTATCCTGCGCGGCCAGCCACGCCTCCAGCGGCGCGTGGGCCGCGATGACGCCGGTCGCATCCCCGCGCACGTGGATCGCGGCCAGCGTGTATGCGATGCCCGCGCTGCGCCGGAACTCCTGCAACAGCGCCAGGAGCGCAAGGCTGTCCTTGCCGCCGGAGACGGCCACGGCCACCCGGTCGCCGTCCCGCAGCATCGCAAAATCGTGCACCGCGCGCTTCACGTCGCGCAGGATGAAATGCGCCAGCCGGGCCGGGTCGTCGCCGCGGGCCGGCCCGGCGCCGGGGGCCGCCGTCATCCTGCCGCGGCCGCGCGCGGCTCGGCGCGGCGATCTTCCCAGGCCTGGCGCAGCCGCCGGACCACCTTCATCGGCACGTAGATGCTGCCCAGATCCGGCTCGCTCGCACGGATGCCGTGAAAGTCGGTCCCGCCGGTCACGAGCAGGCCGAAGCGCCGCGCGACGCCCAGGAGCCGCTCCGTCGTGATGGCGTCGTAGCCCGGATAGTACACCTCGATGCCGGCCAGCCCCGCGGCCAGCATATCGGGCAGCAGCGCATCCAGGTCGAAGGCCGCCTTGATCGCGCCGTAGCGATCGAAGAAGACCGGGTGGGCCAGGACAGGCAGCCCGCCCGCGCGGCGAATCAGCGCGCAGGCCTGGGCAGGGGAGAACTTCATGCGCTCGACATAAGCAGGGCTGTTGCGGCCGATATACTTCTCGAACGCCTCGCCGTAGCTGCCGACGTGGCCCGCCTCCAGCAGCGCCTGCGCGACATGGGGCCGGCCGATCGCGCCGTCGCCGGCAATCTGCAGGATGCGCTCGAAGCTGATCGCCGCGCCCATCTCGGTCAGCACCTCCGCCATCCGCCGCGCCCGCGCCACGCGGCCCTCGCGAATGCGCGCCAGCTCGGTGTTCAGCTCCGTGTGCGTATGCTCCACGAAGTAGCCCAGGACGTGCACCTCAGCGCCCGGCACGTCCGTGTTGATCTCGACGCCGGGGATGACCTCGATGTCGGCCGCCTGTCCCGCGGCCAGCCCCTCGGCCACGCCCGCGACGGTGTCGTGATCCGTGATGGCGATGACCTTGAGCGCGAGCCGCGCGGCGCGGCTGACCAGCATCGCGGGCGACAGGCTGCCGTCGGACGCGTTCGTGTGCGCGTGGAGGTCAACCTGGTTCATGCAGGCGTCCCGGGATATTCTGGCCGCGCGCGGTCGCGCGACGGCTGGTAGTATGGATATGCAAACAGAGCATGAGCATCTTTCTATCGACCGGCGCGGACGACTCGCGGCCGCGGGTCGAAGCACAGTTTCGATCCACCATGATACCACAGGACCGCGCGATCCCGAAGTCGCGCGCTGTCGTTGCCGGGAATCCCAAATGTCGACGCCGGCGGGAGCCTGGCAGCGCCCTGAGCGCAGGGCGTCGCGCAGCGACGCACGCAGTGCGGCTCGCAGTCGAAAGGGCGGCCATTTTTAGAACAGGCCGCGCTTTGGACAGGATTCACAGGATTTACAAGATGGTGGGGCGAGCGGACGCCATTATGCGCGGCAACTCCCAAACGGATCGGAGCACCCTGAGCGGAGGGCGTCGCGCAGCGACGCACGCAGTCGAAGGGGCGGCCCTCACGTCCGCTCCTTCGACTGGCCTTTTGTCGTCAACCACGTTGAGCCGTATAACCCGCTCAGGATGCTCCGGCTTAGTGTCTATCCGAAAACCCGCTGGGGCCGGTCTCTGACCGTGCCCCTGGCTCGGTCGGAGACCGGCCAGAGCAATTTTCGGATAGGTTCTTA
>MWBF01000497.1 GCA_002068935.1 Chloroflexi bacterium ADurb.Bin325 | reverse complement strand
CCCGGCGAAGTACTCCACGGCGCCAATGAAAACCTGCTCCGTCACGTGGCCAATTCCCACACCGCTTTCAATGTGGTCAACGTCTGCATTTTCCTGGGCTTCACCGGAAAGCTCGCGCGGGTTTGCCAGTTCATTATTCCGGTCCTGGAATCCGAGCGCGATTCCGTGCTCCGCTATCTGGAACCCAAACTGCTGAGCGCGCCCGCCATCTGGTACGAGAACCATCTGAGCTGCGCGGATTTCGACGTGACCGGCGTCTCGTTCCCCGGCATCCCCTACATCATCGCGGGGCACAACGGCCGCGTCGCCTGGGGCTTCACCAACGGCTTTGCGGATGTCCAGGATCTGTATATCGAACGGATGCGCGCAACCGCCGACGGCGGCGTCGAGTATGAGTATTGCGGGGAGTGGCGGCGGGCAGAGGTGCGCCGGGAGACCATCCGGGTCAGGGGCCGCGCGGCCGCTGAGCAAACAGTCATCTGCACGCATCACGGACCGGTCATCAACGAGCTGGCCCCCGGCCTGGCCGCGCCCCCGCGGGCCGCGGGCGCGGGCATCGCGCTGCCCGACGCGGCGCTGGCGCTGCGCTGGCCCGCGCTGGAGCCGAACACGATGCTGGATGCGCTATCCGGCATGAACCGGGCCGCGACATGTCTGGACTTCCGCGATGCGCTGCGCCACTGGGAGGCGCCGGTGCAGAACGTGGTGTATGCGGACACGCAGGGCAATATCGCGTACAGCTATCCGGGCCACATCCCCATCCGCCGCCGCGGGGACGGCTCGACGCCCGTGCCCGGCTGGACAGACGAGCACGAATGGCAGGGCTATATCCCGTTCGACGAGCTGCCGCACGCGTACAACCCGCCGCAGGGGTTCGTCGTCTCCGCAAACAACCGCGTGACGGACGCCGGCTATCCGTACTTCCTGAGCCACGAGTTCGTGTCCGGCGACCGCGCGCAGCGCATCATCGAGCTGATTGCCGCGCAGCCCCGGCTGGATGTCGCGGCCACCCGCCGGATGCACTTCGACACCATCTCGCCCTCCATGCAACTGGTCGCGCTGCACCTGGGCCGGCTGACGCTGGCGGACGACGAGCCGGAGCTCGCGGCCATGCTCGACCTGGTGCGGGCCTGGGACGGGCAACTGACCGCGGACAGCCCGGCCGCGGCGATCTGCGAGGTGTTCGCCCACCAGTTGATGCGGACGATCCTGGAGCCCCGGCTGGCGGACGGCGATCGCGCAGACGGGCCTGCGCTGCTCGAACGGGCGCTCGGCAAGGGGCCGACCCCGGTCATCCAGGAGGGCAGCTTCTTCGGCCAGGCGACCTGGCTCTGGATGCTCGACCTGCTCGGAGCCGCCGAGTCGCACTGGTTCGACCTGGGCCACGGGGAGTCGCGCGCGGAGGTGTTGCGCCTGGCGCTGCGACGCACGGCCGCGCATCTCACCGACCGGCTGGGGCCGGCCGAAGGCGCGGCCATGCGCAACTGGGCCTGGGGCCGGCTGCACACGCTGACCTTCGGCCACCCGCTGGGCGTCGTCGCGGCCCTCGGCCAGCACCTGAACCGCGGCCCCTATCCGCTGCCCGGCGACGGAAACACGGTCTGGGCGACCGGCGGGGGCCTCACGCCGGAGAGCAGCCGCGCGGTCATCGCGCCGCCGTTCCGCTTCATCGCGGATCTGAGCGATCTGCGCAACTGCCTGGGGCTGCTGGCCCCCGGCAACTCGGGCCGGCCCGACAGCCCGCACTACGACGACCAGATTGCCGCCTGGTATGCGGGGGAGTACCATCCGATGCTGTATGCGCGGGAGGACGTGGTGCGCGAGGCCAGGCACCGCCTGCAACTCGACCCCGCGGGTTGATGCGTGAAACGAGGCGCTGAAGCGCCCACTACGAACATAATAAGCTTGTAGTCGGCGCTTTAGCGCCATTCAGCGCGAGACGTCTCAGGGGGCACGGTCGGAGACCGGCCCCAGCGATATGTTAAACGAGGCGCTGAAGCGCCCAC
>MWBF01000496.1 GCA_002068935.1 Chloroflexi bacterium ADurb.Bin325 | reverse complement strand
GCGGCTGGTCGGTCGCGGAGCCGGGCGTCGTGGGCGAGGTGAAGAACCCGCCCCTGGCCGACTGGGCCGCGCTCGACCACTGGCAGCCCCCCTTCGAGATGTTGGACGGCGCGGATCTGAGCCAGGTCAACGCCAGCTACGCTGCGAGCGATAAGTTCGTGAACGGCGGCGGCGCCAACCCGTGGGAGAGGATGCAGTTTCTGCGCGGAACCGAGAACCTGATGATGGATCTGGCCTGGGGCGTGCCCGAGGTCTATCGGCTGCGCGACATGGTCCACGAGTTCAACCTGCGCAACATCGAGATGTGGGCCGCCACCGACGTGGACGCCATCGGCCTGGCCGACGACTGGGGCGCGCAGCGCGGGCTCCTGATCTCGCCCCGGCTGTGGCGCGAGTTCTTCAAGCCGCTCTATGCCGACTACTGTCGGCTGGCGCATGCGGCGGGCAAGTTCGTCTTCTTCCACTCCGACGGCCATATCATGGAGATCTACCCCGATCTCATCGAGATCGGCGTCAACGCGATCAACTCGCAGCTCTTCTGCATGGATATCGAAGAGCTGGGCCGGCGCTACCGCGGCCAGATCACCTTCTGGGGCGAGATCGACCGTCAGAACGTCCTCGCCTTCGGTACGGTCGATGATGTGCGCGCCGCGGTGCGCCGCGTGCATGCCGCGCTGGGCGACCCGGCCGGCGGCGTCATCGCCCAATGCGAGTGGGGCATCGGCGTCTCCGCCGACAACGTCGCCGCGGTGTTCGAAACATGGGACGAGGTGGGGTGAGGCAGACGCCGTTGTCGAGGCGCGGCCGCCAGCAATTCCAGGACTGACCGAGTCATTCGGAGTTGCTGCGCGGCCGCCCTTTCTGTTGACGCGCGGCGCGATCGGGCCTATAATCTCCTCATTGTCTGTGCCAGGTGAATCTGTTGTGAGGAGATTGTGTGTATGAATTCCGCGCGTCGCAGCGGCCAACCGCCCTTTGCATTTGCTTATCGTCCCGACCTGCACACCCTGCCGGCGGCCGCGCTCGATTACGAGGTCAAGCTCCACGGCGGCTTTGCCGCCGACCCGCGGCCGGGCGCCGGCCACATCTTCTTCGGCATGCCCGGCTACGGCCTGCTGCGCATCTCGCCGGATCTACGCGAACAGCAGACCATCGTGCTGCCCGACGACCTTCGCCCGCTGAACTTCCACAGCACCAAGATCGGCATCTTCGACGGCCAGGTCCGGCTGTTTCTGCCCGCAGAGGGCGCGGGGCTGGTCGCGGTCGTCAGCCTGGAGGGGCGGCTGGACTTCGTCCTGCCGCGGCCGGAGTTCGAGGCCTATGCTGACGAAGCCGCGGCCTATCGCCCGACCGATGTCGCGCTGGTCGGGCAGCACCTATACGTGGCGGACGGCTACGGCTCGAACTATATCACGCGCGCAAACGTGCACACGCGGCAGTGGACGGATATCTTCGGCGGCAAGACCGAGGATGCTCACGAGGACGGCAAGTTCGCCACCGCCCACGGCCTGAACCTGACCCCCGCAGGCGCAAGCCTTGCCATCGCGGATCGGCCCAGCGCGCGCATCCAGGTGCACGGGCTGGACGGCGCGTTCCACGCCTCGCACCGCCTGCCGGACGGCGCGTGGCCGTGCGGCATCGACTTCATCTCGCACGAGGGGCGATCGCTGGCCGTGGTCGGCAGCCTGAACGACCCGGTGGAGGGCCGGCCCGCGCCCATCTACATCCTCGACGGTGAGACCTACGAAGTCCTGTCCACGATCCGCCCGAAGGAAGAGCTGGGCGTCGAGCGCGCGCAGCACCTGCACAACGTCATCTGGCACGTCCACGAGGAGCGGCTCTATCTGGTCTGTCAGAGCTGGAACCCGGGAGGCTACTTCGTCCTCGAAGCGGCGTAAGGATGGCACAGGACGCCGGTCATCAGTGCGATCAGCGTCCTATGCCGCCTTGGCCAACCGGCCATCGAGGCCCAGGTCGCCCGCGATGCCCTGCATCGCCTCGAGCACGACCCCGACGTGCTCCCAGAGATCC
>MWBF01000495.1 GCA_002068935.1 Chloroflexi bacterium ADurb.Bin325 | reverse complement strand
GGGCGCCTGCCACAGCTCGAGCGACGCATCGAAGATGGCCCGGCTCACCGCGGCCTGCTCGCCCCCGGCCTCCGGCACGGCGCGCAGGCTGATCTCGAAGGCCGCGTCCGGGTCGGCCAGCGTGTCGGCCAGCCCGTGCAGCAGCCCAGCGACGAGCGCGCGCACCAGCTCCGGCTGCGCCTGGATGGTCTGCTCGTTGGTGATGATGCCGTTCGAGGGCAGATCCACGTAGTCCGACACGGGGATGACGGTGATCTCCTCTCCGGCCAGCCGCAACTGCACCGGGCCGTTGGCGATGTAGTCGAGCGCGGCGTCCACCTGATCCCGGCTGATCGCCGCGGCCTGCGTGAAGCCGATGCTCTGCAACGTCACCTGGCTGGCGTCCAGCCCGGTCGCATAGATCAGCGCCTCCCAGCCGACATAGCTGGCGCCGAACAGCCCCGGCAGCCCGACCTGCTTGCCGGCCAGATCCGCCGGCGCGTGGATGTTCCTGGCGGCCTTGGCGAAGAGCACGACCGGGAAGCTGCGGTACCAACGCATGACATAGCGCACGGGCAGGCCCTGGCTGCGGCCCAGGATGACCTCCTCGCCGCTGCCGATCATGAAGGAGAGCTCGCCCGTGCCGACGAGCTTGAGCAGATCGCTCTCGATGCCGTACTGCGGAACGACCTCCAGCCCGACGTCGCGGAAGTAGCCACGCTCCTGCGCCACGTAGAAGGGCGCGAACTGCACGCTGGGGATATAGCCCATCGCCATGGTCAGCCGGGCCGGCGCGGGCGTCTCCGCTGCGGCGGGCTGGCCGACGGACGCTTCCGGGCCGGCCGACGGCGCGACGGGCGCGGCCACCGGCATGCAGCCGGCGACGAGGAGGATCAGCAGCGGGAGGACGATGAGTCGGAATGATCTAGACATGATGACCCCTGCGGCGCTGGAGCGCCCATGATGACGGTCAAGACGCGCGACGCCAGCGCAACACCAGATACTCGACGAGCGCGACGATCGAATAGAGCAGCAGGGCGATCGCGACCAGGGTGAAGAGCGCCACGAACAGCATCGGCGTGTCGAGTATGCCGCGCGCCAAGTTGACCAGGAAGCCGAGGCCGCGGTTGGCGCCCACGAATTCGCCCACCACCGCGCCGATCACCGCCAGCGTCACCGCGACCTTGAGCCCGCCGAAGAGGATGGGCAGCGCGGCCGGCGCCTCCAGCTTGGCGAACGTCTGCCAGCGGCTGGCCTGCAATGAGCGCATGAGCGCGTGCAGATCCGGCTCCACCGAGCGGATGCCGACGATGGTGTTGACGAGCGCGGGGAAGAAGACGGTGAGCGCGCAGACGAGCACCTTCGACAGCCCGCCGAAGCCGAACCAGATGACCAGCAGCGGCGCGAGCGCGACGATCGGGACCGCCTGCGACGCCACGATATAGGGCGAGAGGATGCGCTCCAACAGCGGCGACTTGGCGAGGCCGTAGCCCGTCAGCATGGCGGTCGCCAGGCCGAGCGCCAGGCCGGCCAGGACCTCGGCCAGCGTCGCGGCCGTGTGCATGGCGAGCGTGCCGTCCGCGGCCAGCGTCAGAAAGCGCGCCCAGACGAGCGCGGGGCTGGGCAGGATGAACGCGGGGTACTGCTGCCAGCGGACGAGCAGATGCCAGCCGGTCACGAACAGGGCCAGGGCCAACGGGATGAGCAGCAGGTCGAGCCGGAACAGCCGTCGGCCGACGCCGGCGGGCCGCCGCCGGAGGTCTTGCAGGCTCATGCGCACACTCCGCGCCGCGTCGCGGGCAAGCGTTGCATTCACAGGTCGCTCCCAATAACCAACAAAAAGCCCCAGGGTTGCAGGACCCTGGGGCTGAGTTCACCGGTACGCGCACCCATCGCCCGACCCTCATGGGCCAGGCGCAAGGCACGCACCTTCTCCTATCCGGACTATACCGTCGGCCCCGGCTTCTCACCGGATCTGTGGATGAGGGCTGGCCCCACCCACTCGCGGGCTTGGCAAGATGTGCAGATCGCCGCACACGCCCTACCGCCGATCGGGAATTG
>MWBF01000494.1 GCA_002068935.1 Chloroflexi bacterium ADurb.Bin325 | reverse complement strand
GAGGATGACGAACCAGAGGAGCAGAAACCCTGCAAAGGCCCAACTGGCCTGGAAATCGAGCGCGCCGAAGCCCTGCCGCCAGGCCAGGGTCTGCGCGGCACGCAGCAGCGCAAAGAGCACGACCATCGCCAGGCCCCAGGCCAGACGATGGCGCTGAACCCACGCCGGCAAATCATTCATGGCAGCCTCCGTGGTTCTGAAGGCGGTGGAAGGGCCGCGCGGTCTCGATCAACATTGCGATCCTATTCGGCGGCACAGAGATTGTAAGCTGCTACACGACCGCTGTCAAGAAGTTTTTATGAATTGTCCCAGAAATCTTTTTGCGCGGGGGTAAGATTTTGGCCCCTGTCGCAACTAATGGCTGAGGGCCGGAAAGGCCTTGAAATCTCTCAAGGAGACAAGAAGAGATGAGCCGCTTTTCGTTTCATCGTCATTTCATCGCTCTGGCGATCCTGATCGTCACTGCTATCGCTTTGGCAGCCTGCCAACCGGTGCCAAGCCCCACCCCGGCCGCTGCCCCGGCGGAAGCCGTCGCCGAGCACACCATGGAGATGGCCGCGACCGATCTGAGCTCGCCCGCGTCCCAGCTGCACGGCGCCATGCGCAAGCTGTGGGCCGACCACATGCAGTGGACCTATATCACTGTCGATAACTTCTTCAACAACGAGGCTGCCCTGCAGCCGGCGCTGGACCGCCTGCTGCTGAACCAGAAGCACATCGGTCAGGCGATTGCGCCCTATTACGGCCAGGAGGCCGCGGACAAGCTGGCCGAGCTGCTGACCGAGCATATCACGGGCGCGGTGCCGGTGCTGACGGCCGCGAAGACGGGCGACGAGGCCGGGCTGGACCAGGCCCTGGCGGACTGGCACGCCAATGCCAAGGAGATCGCGAACTTCCTCTCCGCGGCCAACCCGGAGCACTGGCCGCCGTCGGCCACCGAGCCGATGCTCAAGCAGCACATCGACACCACGGTCGCTTACTCGGTGGATCTGCTCAAGGGCGACTACGCCGCGGCGATCCAGCACTACGACGAGGCCTACGACCACATGATGATGCTGGCCGACACCCTGGCCCAGGGCCTGGTGGCCAGCTTCCCGGAGAAGTTTTAACAACCCTTTCCGATCCGGAGGCCCGGCTTCTCCGAGCCTTCGGATCACATCTCGAACAAGAGCCGCCTGCGCCCATAGACGCAGGCGGCTTTCTTTGTTAAAGCCTATCCGAAAGTTGTTGGATGCCCGGCCTCATCCCCTCGCCCCTCTCCTGGCCCGCCGGGCAGGAGGGAGTGATGGGGGTGGGGCAAATTAGGGCGGGCTCAGGGGACCAGAAGCTGGTCGAGCGCGCCGGCGAGGACCGCGACGCCCCGCTGCCACTCGGCGATCTCGACATGCTCCTCCGGCGTGTGATCCAGGCTGCTGTCGCCGGGGCCGTAGGCCAGCATGGGGCAGTCCCACGCGCGCGCGACGACGTTCATGTCCGAGGTGCCGGTCTTGAGCAGGAAGCCGGGGTCGCCGCCCTGGCCGCGCACCGCGGCCAGGAACGCGCGCACGAGTGGGGTGTTCTTCTCGGCGCGATACGCGTACTCCTCGCCGCTGAAACGGAAGACGCCCTGGCCGTCCACGCTGATGAGCAGTTGTTTGAGCGTGTCCGGCGTGACGCCGGGCGGCAGGCGGAAGCCGAGGCGCAGGTCTGCGGTTTCGAGCAGGCCGTCGTCGCCCGACTGGAACCTGCGCAGCGACGCCTGCACCTGGTCCCACGTCCGGCTGTTGCCGGTGTTGAGCTCATCGACGAGATCCTGCACGCGCCGCCAGTAGGCGAAGGCCATCTCGGGCGCGCTCTGGGCCGGGCCAGCGGTGTGCGACATCATGCGCTGGAACTCGACATCGGCCAGCAGACGGCCCTTGTAGCCGAGCGCGACGCGCTGCCAGCCGGTCGGCTCGCCGATGATCGCGAGGTCGGGCCGGCGGCGCTCGGCCAGGTGGCGCGCGCCGCGCGAGCTTGCGCTCTCCTCCTCGACCGCGCCCGCGACGACGAGCCGCCAGCCCGGCC
>MWBF01000493.1 GCA_002068935.1 Chloroflexi bacterium ADurb.Bin325 | reverse complement strand
GGTCGGCGGGGCCGGGCGTGAGCCCGAGCGGCCGGCGGGCCGTGGGGCTGCCGGCCACGATATAGATGGTCATGCGATCGCCGTCCTTGCACCGACCAACAAAAAAACGACCCTTGCGGGTCGCCTCTGCGATTGCTTTTACGCACTCCTGCGTCGCATCCCTACGCCGGCATTACCCGTCAGGTTCATAGGGTCGTCGGCAGGGCCACGCATCCGTGGCCGTGCGCCACACAAACGTGGCTCCGGGCCGACCTCTCAGCCAGGCTCCCCTGGCTCCCCCTGCTGTGCGCCCGCGCCGGATCGTCCAGGCGCAGCGCGCTATGTCACTATGAATTCAGTCTAACATAAGGCCGCGGGGCTGTCAAAGATTTTGCCGGGCTTACGCTCACGCCAGCCACGCGGTCGTCGCGTGCCAGCGGCGCAAGCGGCGATCGAGATCCCGCGCGTCTGCACGTTGTTCGCCGCTGCCAGCGAGGTTTCGCAACTGGTAGGGATCGCGGGTCAGGTCGAAGAAGAGGTGAGGCTTCGCGCCGAGTCGCCGGCCGGGCCGGCCGGCGGGCAGCGCGTACAGGTGAGTCGGCGTGCGAATGGCGGTCCCCTCGCCATCCGTCTCGATGATGGCCGAATCATCAGCGAGCGCGGCTCGCTCGCCGCGCAGCAGCGGCCCCAGGCTGCGCCCATGCATGTGCTCGGGCGCAGCCGCCCCGGCCAGATCGAGCAGCGTCGGCGCGAGATCGACCAGGCTCGCGACCTGCTGCCTGACCACCTGGCCGCGGGAGCGGCGCTGCTGCGGCCAGCGAACGATGAGGGGGATGCGGATGGATTCCTCGTGGAGTCCGCTCTTCTGCACGCGGCCGTGGCTGCCGAGATAGTCGCCATGATCGGAGGTAAAGATCAGGATCGTATCCTCGCTCAAGCCGGTGGCGTCCAAAGCCCAGAGCAGGCGGCCAAGCGCGTCGTCCACCCAGCTCGTCAGCCCATAATACTCCGCCAGCACGTGACGCAGGCCATAGCCCTCCGGCAGCGCATCCGTGTAGGGCAGGCGATGCTCGTAATACTTGTAGTCGTACCGGTAGATCTTAAACCAATGCTCCTGATCCGGCAGGGGCCGTGCGAGATCGACGTTGGGCCGGATGGGCATGTCGTCCGGCTGATACATGCGCAAGAAGCTTTCCGGCGCATCGGCGTACGGGCAGTGGGGCGGCGAGATGTTGTAAAACAGGAAGAAAGGCTGCTCGGCGCGGCGACGCTCGTGCAGAAAGCGGCCGACCCGTTCGGCCTCGAAATCGACAGAGAACCCCGGCGGCGCAAACTCAGGCCCGCCATTTTCCGTGAAGCTCTGGCCGGTGTGGCAGTGGTGCACGCGCGGGATGAGATAGTAATCGAAGCCGAGGACGTGAGGCCAGACGTGGATGTGCCACTTGCCGATCGCCGCATTATAGTACCCCCGTTCCGCAAGGAGCTCGGGGAGCGTGGGGTCGGGCAGATGGGCGCGGCCCGGCGCCGGATATTCGGGCAGCCCGCCCCCGCCGGGCCGGCTCACGTTGCCGACCCCGCCCGTGCAGCGGCGCGCGTACTGCCCGGAGAGCAGCGATGTGCGGGCCGGCATGCAGACCGGATAGCTGGTGACCGCGGTCTCGAAGCGCGTGCCATCGGCCGCCAGCCGGTCCATGTGCGGCGTGCGGATGACCGGGTTGCCGTAGCAACCGACCTCGAAGGCCCGCAACTGATCGCACGTGCACAGGATGATGTTGGGGGGCCGGCCGAACGACTCTGGGCTCATCTTTCCTCCTCGTGCGTCACAGGCGCGACGAGCGCCAGCTCCACCGCCTCGCGCAGCGTGCGCGCGCCGAGCACCGCCAGGCCATCCGGCGGGCGCTCCAGCTTGCGCGCCGCGGTCTGCGGCACGAGCACGCGCGTAAAGCCGAGCTTCGCGGCCTCGTTGAGCCGCCGCGGGAGCTGGCCGACGCTGCGCAGCTCGCCGCTCAGCCCGACCTCGCCGACGAGCGCAAGATCGGCCGGAACCGGACGATTGCGCGCCGATGAGGCGATCGCAACGGCC
>MWBF01000492.1 GCA_002068935.1 Chloroflexi bacterium ADurb.Bin325 | reverse complement strand
GACTTCGTGCGCGGGGGCGGCGGGTTCGTCGGCATCCACTCCGCGACCGACAGCTTTCGCGGCAGCCGCGCCTATCTGGAGATGCTCAACGGCGAGTTTCTGCACCATCCGGAGCATCACGAGTTCAAGGTGACGATCCGGCGCACGGCCGACGGCATGGGGCAGGATCTTATCGCGCGCATGGGCGACTTCAGCATCTACGATGAGATGTACCACCTGCAGAACTTCGACCCTGAGGCCTGCACCGTGCTCGCGGAGACGCAGTGGCAGGGCCGACAGATGCCGATGGCCTATGTGCGCGCCTACGGCGCGGGCCGCGTGGCCTATGTCGCGCTCGGCCACACCGCGCAGGCGTGGCGGCACCCGGAGTTCAAGAAGCTGGCGCTGCGCGCGATCCGCTGGAGCACGGGCGTGGACGCGCCCGACCGCACCATCCGCTGCGGCCTGCTCGGCTATGGCCCCGCGTTCAACATGGGCAAGGGCCATGCGGGCTGGATCAACGAGACGCCGGGCATGCGCACGGTCGCGATGTGCGATGCGAGCCCGGCCCGCGTCGAGGCCGCGCGGCAGGAGCTACCGGATCTCGCCGGCTACTACGCCGACGTGGACGACATGCTCGCCATGAGCGACCTGGATCTCGTGGTCAACATCCTGCCCCACAACCTCCACGCGCCGATGACGCTGCGCTGTCTGGCCGCGGGCAAGCACGTCGTGCTGGAGAAGCCGTTCTCCATCACCGTGGACGAGGCCAACGCGATGATCGACGCGGCCCGCAGCCGCAACCTGATGCTCAGCCTGTTCCACAACCGGCGCTGGGACGGCGATTATCTGACCATCCGCGACCTGATCGACCGCGGGCTCATCGGCGACATCTTCCACATCGAGTGCGGGCAGGGCAGCTTCAGCCATCCGGGGTTCTGGTGGCGGTCGGACAAGGCCATCAGCGGCGGCGTGATGCACGATTGGGGCGCGCACTTCCTCGACTGGATCCTCAATCTCGTGCCGGCCAAGGTCGCCCAGGTCACGGGCGACTTCCAGAAGCGCGTCTGGAACGCGGTGACCAACGAGGATCACGGCCAGGCGTATATCCGATTCGAGAACGGCGTGACCGCGGACTACTGGATCTCGTCGATTGCGGCCATCTCGCGTCCCAAGTGGTTGATCCTGGGCACGAAGGGCGCGATCACCGCGGATTGGAAGGACGAGATCCGGCTGGTGTCGTTCACATCCGGCGTGCGCCAGGACAGCACGGTCAAGGTGACGCTGCCGGGCTACGGGTCGGTGCAGTACTACCGCAACGTGGCCGACCATCTGCTGCTCGGCGAGGAGCTGCTGGTCAAGCCGGAGCAGGCGCGCCGCGTGATCGGCGTCATCGACGCCGCGCAGCGCAGCGCGCAGCTCGGCCGGAGCGTCGCGCCCGCGGCGGGCTGCGAGTAAGGGCTCGCGATGGGCAGGGTCCTGCTGATCGGCGATTCGATCACCGGCGGCTTTCCCAACAGCGTCGCCGGCTATGGCCCGGAGGCGCGCGAGCTGTTGGCCGGCGCGGCGCAGGTGGACACCCTGCCGGAGAACGGCGGGGACAGCCGCAACCTGCTCGCGCGCCTGTCCGGCTGGCTGGGGGACGCGCGGTACGACGTCATCCACTTCAACTGCGGGCTGCACGACATCAAGCGGCCGCACAGCGGGGCCGGGATCCAGGTCCCCATCGACGAGTACGAGGCCAACCTGCACGCGCTGGTCGACCGGCTACAGCCGCGCGCGGCCAGGCTCATCTGGGCGCGCATCACGCCCGTGGTGGATGGGCAGCCGGCCGCGGGCAAGGATTTCGACCGCTACAATGCGGATATCGATGCGTACAACCGCGTCGCAGACCGGGTCATGGCCGCGCGCGGCGTGGCCGTGGACGATCTGCACGCCGCGGTGTGCGCCGCGGGCCTGGCGATCTGCCTGGCGGACGACGGCGTACACATGACCGCGGCGGGCAACCATGTGTTGGCGAGACAGGCGGCTGCGCTCTTGCGCGCCAGCCTGTCCGCGGCGGGATGAGGGCATGAGCAAATCCT
>MWBF01000491.1 GCA_002068935.1 Chloroflexi bacterium ADurb.Bin325 | reverse complement strand
TCGGCCGCCAACGCGGCCCGTTCCGCGGCCGGCCGGCCCGCGGCCGCCAGCGGTTCGTCGCCGAACCGCTGCTCCAGCCGGTCGCGCTCCTCCGCCAGGGCCGCGACCCGCGCCGGGTAGTCGCGCAACACCGCCCGGTGCAGCCGCTCGTGCCGCCAGAAAAGGGTCTGAGGATCGTAGACGCCGGTCGGCGCGGGGCCCAGGTCGGGCGCGGCGTCCAGCCACAGCGGCTTGAACAACGAGGTACACGGCGCGGCCGTGCCGGTGACGAACAGGGTCGGCCGGCCGGGGCTCAGATGCGCGACCAGCGAACCGGTGGTCTGGCTGCCGCGCACGGGGCCGGAGCCCGCGTGCATGCAGACGGTGTTCCCCAGGATGCCGGACGCGGGCGACCAGTCGGGGCCTGCCTCCGGTCGATGCTGGCGCAGCGCGGCCATCAGCGACAGCGGCGTGGCCCGGCCCGCCTGGCCATGCAGGGTCTGCGTGTTCAGCGCGCAGCGCGGCCGGCTGTCGCTGACACGGGTGTAGACGAAATCGGAGTAGCAGCGGCTGAAGTCGAAGTCGGCCTCGGACTTGCACCAGCCGCGGCGCACCGCGTTGGCCGCCAGGTCGGGCGAGGCCCGATCCCACCGGTCGGCCAGGGTGATGGCGTTGGAGATGGCGTAGACATCGCGCACCTGCCGCGCGGCCCAATGACGGCCCGCCGTCTCCAGCACCCACGCGTCCCCCGGGTCGGCGATGAGATAGCTGTTGTGGTAATAGAGCTTATGGGCGAAGCCGTGGTTGCCGCCCTGCCCGTGCTGCCCCAAGAGCGCGACGATCACCTCCAGCGCCTCCACCGCGGTCGCGCCCCGCTCCAGCCCCAGGCGCAGCAGATCCATCCCCAGCAGCCCGCCGACCCTGGTGTAAGGCTCCTTGGTGAACACCGCCTCGTTGCCGATAGCCACGCCGTGTTCGTTGACCCCCATCTCCGCGCCCCAGATCCAGAACGGCTTGGCCAGCGCGACCGCATAGGTGTGGGACGCCTGTGCGATCTCGATGTTGGTGCAGCGGAGGCGGCTGTCCGGCGCATGATCCGCAGCCGGGACCAGGACGATATGGTGGGCCTCGTTGGGCTCGCGGTCAGAGTTCTTAGCGAGGAGCGTCACGCCATCGGCCGAGGCAGCCGGGGCAACGACCAGGGTATCGCACATAGAGGGTCTCCTTGGAGTAAATCTGTTCGTACCCTCACTGTATCGCACTTTGACGAGACGTGCAACGGATAGGATTTTACGGCGTTACTGCCCGCGCAGATACAGATATGCGCCGACCTCCGGCCTCAACATGCATTCGCTGCCCTGACACACCGCGCGGAATTCTACGGGCTGCGGCGCGCCGAGCGGCCAGTGCAGCGACGCCGCGTCGCCCTGGTCGATCATGCCCTGCGGCACGCCCAGCCGGATCACGGCCTGGTTCCAGCCCGGCGCATTCGAGTAGAGCAGCGCGATGCTGTCGATCGTCGCGCGGTAGCCGAGCTGGTCGCCCGGCTCGATAAGATCGACATCCAGCGGGCCTTCGATGTTGCGCACGATGCCCTGGGCGATGATCTGGTTCGGCGCCAGGGCCGGCTGGCCGACGGTGAAGTTCAGCCGCCGGACGAGCACCTGGCCCTCGGTCGTCGTCACCGACAGGGTGTAGAACTTGTTGTTGCCGGGGCTGATGACGACCTGGTCGATGCCGTTGACGCCCTGGTCGTCGAGCCGCACCGATTGGACGTTCTCCACGTGCCAGTGGAGCACGGTCGAGGTGTTCTCGGCCAGCGCATAGCGGTCGGCCCAGAAGCTGATGAGCGGCTGATCCGTCACGCTGACGCTGATCGTCACCTTGCGCGTCGTGATCGTGCCGTCGCTCGCGTGCACCTGGAGCACATAGTCGGTCGTCGTCTGCGGGCAGACGCTGCGGCTGGCCTCGCCGGCCACGCCCTCGCCGTTGAGCAGGACCGCCGCGACGTTGGTGACGCTCCAGCGCAGCTCCGTGCACTGTCCCTTCGCGATCTGATATGCATCCGCCACAAACGTGAGCGGCGGCTCGCC
>MWBF01000490.1 GCA_002068935.1 Chloroflexi bacterium ADurb.Bin325 | reverse complement strand
CTGGTGTTCAACGTCTCCGAGCGCCGCACCCGCCGCGACCTGACGCCCGTGCGCCAGGTCATGCACGAGGCGGTGGATCGCATCGACTTCCTCCACCGGCACCAGGGCCAGATCCTCGGCGTCCCCACCGGCTTCACCCAGTTGGATCGGCTGCTGAGCGGCTTCCAGAAGTCCGACCTGATCATCCTCGCGGCCCGGCCCAGCGTGGGCAAGACGAGCTTGAGCCTGAACTTTGCGCTCAACGCGGCGCGCAAATATCGCAAGGTCGTCGCCTTCTTCAGCCTCGAAATGAGCGCCGAGCAGCTCGTCCAGCGGCTCCTGGCGATGGAGACCGGCATCGACCAGCAGCGGCTGCGCAGGGGCGAGATCGAAGATCACGAGTGGGACATCCTGATGGCCGCCGCGGGCGAGCTTTCCAGCACGATGCTCTTTATCGACGATACGCCGGCCCTGTCCGCGCTGGAGCTGCGCACCAAGGCGCGACGCTTGCAGGCCGAGCACGGGCTGGACATGGTCATCGTGGACTACCTCCAGCTCATGCGCGGGGACACCCGCAGCGAGAACCGCGTGCAGGAGATCAGCTACATCTCCCGCTCGCTCAAGAGCCTCGCGCGCGAGCTGGAGACGCCGCTCATCGCGCTCTCGCAGCTCTCGCGCGCCATCGAGAGCCGCACCGACCACAAGCCGATGCTCTCCGACCTCAGGGAATCGGGCGCCATCGAGCAGGACGCGGACATCGTCATGTTCATCTACCGCGAGGACATGGTCAAGGAGAACAGCGAGAAGAAGAACATCGCGGATGTGATCGTCGCCAAGCACCGCAACGGGCCGACCGATTCGATCCCGCTCTACTTCCGCAAGGAGCTGACCAAGTTCGAGAATCTGGAAGTCGTGCGCGAGGCGTTGGAGTGAGCCGATGAGCGCTGCCCGCAAACAGATGCAGGGGTTCGCCGGCTTCCCCGCCGGCAAGCTGGCCACGACGCCGGTCCCCAACCAGTTCTTCAGCGAGCTGCTGCCGCTGGTGGACAACCTGGCCGAGCTGAAGGTCATCCTCCACCTGTTCTGGCTGATCGGCAAGAAGCGCGGGGTGCTGCGCTATGCGCGGCTGGACGAGCTGCTGGCCGACCGGCGGCTGCTGGACGGGCTGGCGACGTCCAGGCTCAGCGGGGAGGATGTGCTGCGCGATGCGCTGGAGCGCGGCTGCGCGCGCGGCGCGCTGCTGCACACGGTGGTGCGCCGCGGCGCGGCCGCGGAGAGCGCCGAGGACTGGTACATGATCAACAGCGCCAACGGCCGCGAGGTGCTGGAGAAGCTGCGCGCGGGCGAGCTGGATCTGCAGGCGGACGTGAGCGAGGACCTGCAGCTCCAGGTGGAGCGGCCGACCATCTTCGTGCTCTACGAGCAGAACATCGGCCTGCTGACGCCGATGATCGCCGAGGAGCTGCGCGATGCGGAGAAGCACTTCCCCGCCGACTGGATCGCGGACGCGTTCCGCGAGGCGGTCAGCCTGAACAAGCGGAGCTGGCGCTACATCCTGCGCATCCTGGAGCGGTGGCGCATCGAGGGCCGGGACGGCGGGGAGCGGTCGCAGGGGCAGCGCGCGCTGGAGCCGTACAACGTGCCCGAAGGCTACGAAGGGATCATCAAGCACTGACAAGGTGAGGCAGGATATGAAGCGCGTCGGCGACATCATCGGCAGAAACCCGCGGCCGGAACCGCCCGCAGACCGGCCGGCCGCGCCGCGCCCCGCGTCGCCGGCCCAGGAGGAATGCCCCATCTGCAAGGGCAAGGGCTTCCTCGTCTACGATGTCCCGCACGGCCACCCGGACTTCAACCGGCTCGTGCCCTGCCGCTGCACCGAGGCGCGCATCATGGCGGAGCGCGCGCGCAACCTGCGCGCCGGCAGCAACCTCAGCGCGTTCGAGCGCATGACCTTCGACACCTTCCTGCCGGACGGCGCGGGCCTGCCCGAGGCTATCCGCGGCGAGCTGCGCATGGTCTACGAGCTCTGCTGGCAATATGCGCAGCAGCCCGAAGGCTGGCTCGTCCTGGTCGGCGGGTTCGGCGCGGGCAAGACCCA
>MWBF01000489.1 GCA_002068935.1 Chloroflexi bacterium ADurb.Bin325 | reverse complement strand
TTACAAATTTAATCCCGCCAAATCGCCATTAAAATTATCAATTTGGAATAGCAAATATTCTGGTCAACTGACACTCGAGTGTTCATAGTGAGCTTATGAAGAAGACGAAGACGCGGCTGGAGCTGACGAAGACGACGATTCGCGTCCTGCGGGACAGCGAGTTGGCGGCCGTCCAGGGTGGCGCTGGGACGGAGAAGCCGAGCAACAACCCCTGGGCTTGTTTCCAGAGCCCGGGCGGCGGGGAGAAGGCCTAGCCCGGATTATTCATGACCGGGCGAGTAGGGCCGGCCTGCTGGCTGCCACCGCAGGACGCGAGCGACCTGCGTGGCCTCGAGATCCAAGCCTGAAAACCGATCGCGCGGCGCAGGCTTACGCGTGCCGCGCACATGCGGGAATCCGGAGCCGGCACGGATGGTTTCGCGGGTTGCGATGACCACGAAGGAGCCACCCGTGCCGGCCACAGCCTGTATTTCACCGATCGAGCTTCAGTTCCAGCGCCGACCGCTCGTCGTGACCTGCGACGCGCCGCAGACCTCCTCGGATGGCGGCGCGCTGTTGCTGCGGCAGGTCGACGAGCGCCTCGGGCTCACCCAGCGGCTGGCCGCGCTCCTCGACGACGACCGCGATCCGCGCCGCCGCAAACACGAGCGGCTGGAGCAGGTCCGCCAGCGCGTGTACCAGATCGCGCTGGGCTACGAGGACTGCAACGACGCCGACCTGCTACGCCACGACGCCGTGCTGCAGCTCGCCTGTGGCGCCGAGGCGCACGCGTTGTCGTCACAGCCCACGCTGACCCGATTCGAGAATGGACTCTCGGGCCACGAGCTCAATCGGCTGCGGGACTGGCTCGAGTGTTCCTACGTCGACAGCCTCGCGCCCACGACGCCGCTGGTGGTGCTCGACATCGACAGCACCGACGACCCGGCGCACGGCGCACAGGAACAGGTGGCCTTCCACGGCTTCTACGACCAGCACATGTATCACCCGCTGCTCGTGTTCGATGGCGAGACTGGGCAACTCGTCACCGCGCTACTGCGACCCGGTCGGGCACACGCCGCGCGCGGCGCCGCGACGATCCTCGACCGCGTCATCCGCGCCATCAAGCGCCGGTGCCCAGACGCGACGGTGGTCGTCCGCGCGGATTCGGCGTTCGCGCTGCCGCGCCTGCTCGCGCGGCTCGAGGCGCTCGCCGTCGAGCTCGGCGACGTGCACTACGTGATCGGGCTCGCGAAGAACGCGCGGTTGCTCGCGCTGGCTGAGCCGCTCTGTGCCGAAGCCGCTGCGGAGCACGCGGCGACACACCGCTTCGTGCGCCGCTTCGCGTGGCTGTCCTACGCCGCCGCAACGTGGTCACAACCACGCGCCGTGGTGCTCAAGGTCGAGCACGGTGAGCGCGGCGCCAACCCGCGCTTCCTCGTCACGACACTGACCGAGTTTCCGCCCGGTCTCGTCTACGATCGTGCGTATTGCCCGCGCGGACAGAGCGAGAACTTCATCAAAGACCTGAAGACCGCGATGGCTGCGGATCGCCTGTCGTGTCACCGCTTCGTCGCCAACGCGTTTCGCCTCGTGCTGCACGCAGTCGCGTATCGGCTGATGCACGCATTGCGCACGACCGCGGCACTCGTCGAGCCGGCGCTGGGCCGCCTCCAGATGGACACGCTGCGGCTACGGCTGCTCAAGGTCGCGGCGCAGGTCACGTCGTCGGTGCGTCGCATCCTCGTCCGCCTCCCACGCGCATTCCCGCTGGCCGACGCATTCAGCGCGATCGCGCGGCAGCTCTGCGCCACATAGCACCGGCCGTCTTTGACAACGTGGTGCAGTGCCTCCCGGCTCCCCGGCAGAGCCGGTCTGTCTCCACGCGACGCCCGTGTAGCTCGCAAACGCGGCCGACGGCTTGCTGCGTCATTTCTTAACGCAGCCGAGCCTGCGGCCGTTGCGGCTGCTCACGTGGCGCGCCCTCGTGAATAATCCGGGCTAGCTCTGCGTGATATGCTCCTGCGCGATGCCAGCACCGGCGTTATTGTTATTGTTATTGTTATTGTTATTGTTATTGTTATTGTTATTGTTATTGTTATTGTTATTGTTAT
>MWBF01000488.1 GCA_002068935.1 Chloroflexi bacterium ADurb.Bin325 | reverse complement strand
CCCGCCCGCCGCGGCGGTTGCAGCCGCTTCCTGTTCGGGCTGCTCCTGGTCGCCGCGCTCGGCGTGCTCCTGCTGGGCGTGGCGCTGATGGGCTACGCCAGCATCGCGCGCGACCTGCCGCCGCCGGACGAGCTCCAGGCGCGCGCCAGCCAGTTCGCCTCGACGCTCATCTACGACCGCGCAGGCAACGTCCTCAACGAGGTGGCGGACCCGAACTACGGTCGCCGCACCGTCGTGCCCATCGAGCAGATCTCGCAGTATCTCAAGGACGCCACCATCGCGACCGAGGACCCGAACTTCTACTCGCATCCGGGCGTGGATCCGGTGGGGCTCGGCCGCGCGCTCTATTATGCGCTGCGCAACCGGGATCTGAGCGGGCCGGGCGGCAGCACGATCACGCAACAACTGGTCAAGCTGACCTTCCTGTCGTCCGAGAAGACCATCTCGCGCAAGGTCAAGGAGGCAATCCTCGCCACCGAAATCACGCGGCGCTATTCGCGCGACGAGATCCTTCAGATCTACCTGAACGAGGTCAACTACGGCAACCTGGCCTACGGCATCGAGGCCGCGGCGGAAACCTACTTCGACAAGCACGCGGCGGATCTGACGCTGGCCGAGTCCGCGATGCTGGCCGGCCTGCCCCAGGCGCCGGCCACCTATGACCCCTACACCAGGCTGTGGGAGGCGGACGGCCAGCCGGGCCTGGTCAAGCGCCGCCAGGGGGTCGTCCTGCGCCTCATGGTGGAGCGCGAGTACATCAGCGCGGAGCAGGCCGACGCGGCCTGGGCCGAGCCGCTGAACCTCCAGCCGCTGCGCCAGGTGTACGACTCGCAGCACCCGCACTTCGTCCTGTATGCGCGCAGCCAGGTCGAGGAGGCGCTCGGCCCGGAGCTGGCCAACAAGGGCGGGCTGCGCATCTACACCACGCTCGACCCGCTGTTGCAGGCCGCGGCGGAGGAGCAGGTGCGCCAGCAGGTCGCGCGGCTGGCCGACCAGGGCGCGCACAACGGCGCGGTCGTCGCCATCCGCCCCGCGACGGGCGAGATCCTGGCGCTGGTCGGCAGCGCGGACTTCCACAACGCTGAGATCAGCGGACAGGTCAACATGGCCGTCAGCCCGCGGCAGCCCGGCTCGGCCATCAAGCCATTCGTCTATCTGGCGACGTTCGAGATGCCCGCGGAGGTCGATGTCGCGGCGGAGGCTGTCGCGACCGCGCAGGCGGCCCGCCTTGCCAGCGTGGCGCAGCCCACCGCGGAGGGCCAGGCCGCGGACCTCGCGGAGGTCAGCGCGATCGAGCCGCCCGGCTACTGGACGCCGGCGACCGCCATCCTGGATGTCAGGACCGAGTTCCCGGACGGCGCGAACCCGCCCTATGTGCCCATCAACTACGACGAGAAGGATCACGGCCTGGTCAACGTGCGGACCGCGCTGGGCAACTCGCTCAACATCCCGGCGGTCAAGGCCCTGCAGCACGCGGGCATCGACCGGCTGAAGGATGTGGCGCGCCGCGCGGGCATCACGACCCTGACCCGCGACGATTACGGGCTGTCGCTGGCGCTCGGCGGCGGCGAGGTCACGCTGCTGGAGCTGACCGGCGCGTATGCGACCCTGGCGAACAGCGGCGTGCGCGCCGAGCTGAGCACGGTCGCGTGCGTGCTGGACAGCCAGGACCGCCTCATCTGGCGCGGCGCGGCCGCGCAGGACGTGAGCGGCTGCCTGGGCGCGATGGCCGATCCGGCGCTGGGCGTGGCCATCACGCCCGCCGCGCCGGCGCAGGCCTTCGACCTGCAGCACGTCTACCTGGTCACATCCATCCTGGCCGACCCGGCCGCGCGCAGCATGATGTTCGGCGGGGTGCGCGAGATGACGCTGCCCGACCGGCCCGCGGCGGTCAAGACCGGCACGACCAACGACTATCGCGATGCGTGGACGATGGGCTACACGCCGGATCTGGCGGTCGGCGTGTGGGTGGGCAATGCGGATTATACGGCGATGCAGCGCCTGGCCGGTTCGCTCGGCGCAGCGCCCATCTGGCAGGCGGTGATGTTGCAGGGCCTGCACGATCAGCCGGCGCGGCCGTTCACGACGCCGGC
>MWBF01000487.1 GCA_002068935.1 Chloroflexi bacterium ADurb.Bin325 | reverse complement strand
GTTGCAATTGCTCGTGGCGGTGCTTGTCGTCGTTCGGGTCCGGCCGGGACATCCCTCCCCGGATCGGCCCGCTCTTGCCGGCGCCGCCGGCCGACGGCGCATTCTTGCCCGACCCGTTGCGATTGGTCCCGCTCTTGAGCGGAGCGGTCTGGCTGGGCTCCTGTTGCTGGTCGTTGCTCATGACGCACCCCTTTGCATAATTACCGGCCGCGTGGCCGTCAACCTATATGCATGATTCGACGCCATCATAAACCGGTTTCTCGTGAAATGCCAGTGATGCCAAACACAGAGTGCGCAATATTCTTTTGATGACCCGGAATCGCAGATTGTCATCTGCACGGCGCTGTGATAGACTCCCGGTCAGCCTATCTGAAACGAGCACCGATGTCCGATATCCCGATCCGCCAGAACGGCCTTGTCTTCTATCGCACCCGCCCGGCGCGCATCAGCGAGTCCGGCGAAAAGCTGACGCTGGAGCTAGAGGGCGGGGAGACCGCCCGCGTCCGCCCGAAGGATGTGACGCCGCTGCACCCCGGCCCGCTGCGCAGCCTGGCCGAGCTGCGCGAGCCGGCCGACGCGGATCTGGCGACCGCGTGGGAGATCCTGAGCGGCGACGAGACCTCCTTGCCGGAGCTGGCCGAGCTTGCGTACGGTGAGTATAGCCCCGCGACCGCCTGGGCCGCCTGGCAGCAGGTGCTCGACGGCCTCTACTTCCGCGGCACGCCCGAACGCATCACGGTCGTCTCCGCCGAGGAGGTTGCCCGCATCCGCGCCGCGCGCGCGGCCGAGGCCGCGGAGAAGGCCGCGTGGGCGGCCTTTTTGGACCGGGCGCGCGGGGGCCACGTCACGGCGGAGGATCATCGCTATCTGCGTGAGGTGGAGGATCTGGCGTTGGGCCGCATCGAGCGCAGCCGGGTCATGCGCGCGCTGGGCCGCGAGGAGACGCCGGAGAACGCGCACGCGGCCCTGCTGGAGTTCGGCGCGTGGGATGCGACGGTCAACCCGTATCCTGTCCGGCTGGGCCTCAACCTGCGCGCGCCCGGCCTGCCGCTGCCCGCGGCGTGGGCCGAGCCGGGCCTCTTCCGCGGGGATGCGGCCCGCCGCGACCTGACCCACCTGCCCGCATACGCGATCGACGATGCGACGACCGACACGCCGGACGACGCCCTCAGCTTCGAGCCGCTGGGGCAGGGCGGCCGCGTGTGGGTGCACGTGGCGGACCCCGCCAGCCTGATCCTGCCGGGAAGCCCGCTGGATCTGGACGGCCGCAGCCGCGGGGTCACGCTGCATCTGCCGGAGGCGGTCGTGCCGATGCTGCCCGCGGCCGTGATCCCGCTGCTGGGCCTGGGGCTGGCGGAGGCGTCGCCCGCGCTGTCGTTTGCGCTGGACGTGGACGCGGAGGGCCGGCTGCTCGCCCTCGAGATCGTGCCCAGCCTCGTGCGGGCGATGCGGCTGACCTACGAGGAGGCGGACGCCCGGCTGATGGACGAGCCGTTTGCCGCGCTGCGCCGGCTGATGTCGGCCTACGAGGCCGGCCGCCGTGCGGACGGCGCGGTCAGCATCGACATGCCCGAGGCCAGCGTGCGCGTGAACGACGGTGAGGTGCACATCTGCCCCGTGCTGCCATTCGCGAGCCGCCATCTGGTCGAGAACGCGATGGTGATGACCGGCGCGGCCGTGGCGCGCTACGCCGCGGAACACGCGATCCCCCTGCCCTATGCCGCGCAGGAGCCGCCGGACAACGGCTCGGCCCTCGCGTTCGCGCCGGGGCCGGAGGCTACGCTGTCGGAGATGTTTGCGCTGCGCCGGACCATGAAGCGCAGCCAGCACCGCAGCGCGCCCGCGCCGCACTTCGGGCTGGGCCTGCCCGCATATGTACAGGCCACCAGCCCCCTGCGCCGCTATCTCGACCTCGTCACCCACCAGCAGTTGCGCGCGCACCTGGCCGGCGCGCCCCTGTTGACCGCGGCGGAGATTATCGAACGCATCGGCGAGGTCGAGCCGTTGATCGCGGCCGCGCGCCAGGCCGAGACCCTCTCCAACCGTCACTGGACGCTCGTCCATCTCGGCCGACACCCCGGCTGGCAGGGCGAGGCGGTGCTCCT
>MWBF01000486.1 GCA_002068935.1 Chloroflexi bacterium ADurb.Bin325 | reverse complement strand
GGGCGATGTCGCAGGGGGCGGGACCGCGACGCCGGGGAGCCGGGCGTCCTCTGCGGCAGGCTCCGCGGGCGTGAGGGGCAGCGGCAGGTTTGCGGGCGTCTCCGGCAGAAGGCGTCGCCCCGCGCCGAGCAGCGCATCGCGGCGCTCAGCCCAGCCCGCGCCGCCGTAGGCGGCCGGCGCGCCGGGCTCCAGCCCGAGCTCGGGGATGGGCGCGTGCTCGACCAGCGTCCGGCGCACGGCCTTCTGCACCGCGGCGAACACGCGGCCCGGCTCGCGGAAGCGCACCTCCGCCTTGGTCGGGTGGACGTTCACGTCCACGTCCGCCGGGTCCAGCTCGATGAAGAGCACGGCAAGCGGGAAGCGGCCCGTGGGCAGGAGCGTGTGGTAGGCCTGGACGACCGCGTAGGCGATGGACGTATCCTGGAACCAGCGCCGGTTGATGAACAGCGCGATGTAGCTCCGGCTGCCGCGGTGGAGCGCGGGGAGGCTGGCGTAGCCCGTGACCGTCGGGGCGCTTGCCGCGGCCGGCGTCGGCTCGGCGCCCTCGTCCGCCGTCCCGCCCACCGCGGCCATCTGCCGCGCCACGTCCAGCCCGTACACCTTGGCCAGGACATCGTACAACTGCCCGCTGCCGGTGGACTGGAAGACGAGCCGGCCGTCGCTGACGAGGCTGAAGCGGCGCTCCGGGTAGGCCAGCGCATAGCGCGTAACGACCTGCTGGATGTGCGCGGCCTCGGTCGCGGGCTGCTTGAGGAACTTCAGCCGCGCGGGGACGTTGGCGAAGAGGTGCTCGACCGTGACGAGCATGCCCGCAGGCGTCCCGCGCAGCGTGCGCTCGACCTCGCGGCCCTCGACCACGCGGATGTACGTGCCCGCCTCTTCAGCGCGCGTGCGGGTGAGCAGGCCGACGTGCGCGACCGACGCGATGCTGGCGAGCGCCTCCCCGCGGAAGCCGAGCGTCGTGATGCGCTCCAGATCCGCGGCGGAGGCGATCTTGCTCGTCGCGTGGCGCTGAAAGGCGAGCGGAGCCTCGGCCGCGGGGATGCCGCTGCCGTCGTCCTGCACGCGGATGAGCCGCCGGCCGCCCTCGCGCACCTCCACCCGGATGTCGGTCGCGGCCGCATCCAGGCTGTTCTCGATCAGCTCCTTGACCGCGGACGCGGGCCGCTCGACGACCTCGCCGGCCGCGATCTGGTTGGCAAGGTCGGGCGGCAGGATATGGATGGGCATGGCGCTATCCTGTCCGCGCCCCGGCCAGCGCACGTCGCGCGCCGTCGATCAGATAGGCGACATCGCTGGCGAGCGCGACGAGGGCGAACCCCTGGTCGAACGCCGCGCGCGCGGCGTCAGCGCCGTCGGTGTAGATGCCGATGGGCATGCCCGCGGCCAGCGCGGCCCGGCGCACGCGCTCCACCGCGTCGATCACGCGCGGGTGCGTCACCTGGCCCAGCAGCCCCATGCTGCCCGACAGGTCATACGGCCCGACGAGCAGCGCGGTGAGGCCGGGCGTCGCGAGGATGCCCTGGATGTCGTCGACCGCGTCCGTGTGCTCGATCTGCACGATGATCGCCAGGTCGGCGTTTGCGCGGGCAACGTACTCGCTGAACGAGAGGCCATACCCCTGCGCGCGCGAGACGCCCGCGCCGCGCTGGCCGGCCGGCGGATAGAGACACGCGGCCACGGCCGCGCGCGCCTCCGCCGCAGAGCGAATCTGCGGGATCATGACGCCGTCGCAGCCGGTGTCCAGCGCCTTCTTGATCCACGCCTCGCTGTTCTCCGGCACGCGCACAATGCACGGGCAGCGCCCGCCCGCGGCCTGGATGAGCATCTGGGCCTGGCTGATCCCCATCGCGGAATGTTCGACGTCGAGCCACAGGTAGTCGAAGCCCATGCGCGAGAGCAGGTCCGCCACGTCGGGCGAGGCCAGGGTGACGACGGCGCCGATCAGCTGATCCCCGCGGCGCAGCCGCGCGCGGAAGGTGTCGGACATAGGAGCTCCTGAACTGTTTTTGTGTTGGCCCCCACCCTGGCCCTCCCCCGTGAAACAGGGGAGGGTTAGGGTGGGGGCGGTCAGCCCCCATCCCCTGGCCCTCCCCCGTGAAACGGGGG